>JAJYGL010000065.1 GCA_021790625.1 Pseudomonadota bacterium
CCATCCATGAGTTGCTGGATATGGTCCAGCATGCGATTGATATCCCGATTCAAACGCCCAAATTCATCCCGACTGGTGACCGGAATACGGCGACTTAAGTCACCTGCTTCGATTTCACGCGCGGTATGACGAATTTCGTTGATGCGTATTTCCATCTGGCGACGGAAAAATACCGCTCCCCACACAATCAGCACACTCGCCAACAACGCGCCCAGCAACAAGGAACGCCACACCAATCGATCGATATGGTCTTCTTCGGTAACAGCGTGCCCCACGACAAACAGTGAACCATCCGGAAGGCGGCGCGCCAGCAAACGGGCGCGCACCCGTTGATTATCACGCACAACTTCATCACTCATCAAATGTCCGGACGACAAATCCGGCCAACGCTGCAAATTACCCGCCAACACCCGCCCGTTTGGCGCCAGCAATAAAAATATCTCGCTTTCCGTGTCAATGTTATCGCTTAACTGACGGTCAATCTCCCCAATCAATGCGGGTGGGTTCTTTTCGTATAATGTGACTCCCCGCTGACTGATCAAACCGATTTTCTCATCGATAGCCTGCTGCAACACGCCAATCGTGCCCAAATAAAATACGATGGACACCAATGCCACAGAAAACGCCGTCAACACACCATAAACCAGCACCAAGCGTGTAATAATGGAATATCGCCAATCCTGCATCATGCACTACCACCATCCGGCGTCACCGACAAACGATACCCCAACCCGCGCACAGTATGAATCAAAGCCGGTGAAAACCCTTTGTCAATCTTGCTGCGCAGCCGACTAATCTGCACATCGATCACATTGGTCTGCGGATCAAACTGGTATTCCCATACAGCTTCCAGCAACATGCTGCGTGTCACCAGCTGATTTTCATGACGCATCAGATATTCCAGCAAATGGAATTCCCGCGGCTGCAACAAAATCCTCTGTCCATCGCGTTCAACCTGTTGCCGCACCCCATCCAGCACCAGATTCGCGACGCGCAACACAGCTTCCACCCGTTTCGTCTGCCGCCGGAGCAAACCTTCCACGCGCGCAAGCAACTCGATCATGGCAAAGGGCTTGATCAGATAATCATCCGCGCCTGCGCGCAAACCCCGTACGCGCTCTTCCGTACTGCCCAACGCCGACAAAATCAATATCGGTGTCAAACGCACACGCAATTTTTCCAGCAGCGCCAACCCGTCAATCGAGCCAGGCAACATTCGATCCAGGATGACGATATCCCAATGCGACGTCAGCGCCTCTTTTTCGCCCGTGTCAGCGTCATGGCAAGCCATCACCTCATACCCCACCTGCCGCAACCCGTTACAGACATAACGTGACGTACTGACATCATCTTCAATCACTAAACAACGAGTTGGCATATCTTTTCCTGCCTTTTCTCCGCCAGGCAAAAACTGTTTGACACCCCGACATGACGGCGTTACACTCGCGCCGTTTTATATCCCAGAGGCAATTTACCTTGGACTGTCACAGTTGTAACAATACTGTATTAGATTATATCGGCTAATGGTCTGAATTGCTCTCGTTCCCCTCAAGGTTCCTGAGTTTCTGCCATTAGGGAGCCGCTGGTTAATTCCTGCCTGATCATGAACGAATAAACCAGCTTGGCCTACGGCGGAAACCGGGACGATGCGTCATCGCGCCACACGCGCACACTGTCTTGATCCGGTTCGTTTTGTTGACTCACGTTGCATTTTGACGCAACTGAACAAAGAGAGCGTTACCATGAAAATACTGGCATTCAATTTGCTGTCCATCCTTCCTGTCTGGTTGGGCGGCAAAAAAGATTCCGCTGACCAAAAACCCGCCGCGGCTTTTTCCCGCGTCCTCGAACTGGCTCTTTTGACGCCGGACGCAAACCTGGAACAACTGGACACCTCAACAACCGGACTGCTCGACCGCGAGGCCGAAGAACGGTTGGAGCAATACGGCCCCAATACCGTTGTCCACGAACACAACAAAAGCATCCCTGAGCGTATTCTGGAACAATTCAAAAACCCGCTCAATCTGCTGTTGCTGACACTCGCCGGCATCTCCTATTTCACCGGCGATACCGAGTCAAGCATCATTATTTCCATCATGGTATTTCTGAGTGTCACTCTGACCTTCATCCAGGAATACCGCTCCAGCAATGCCGCAGAAAAACTGCGTGCCATGGTCAGCACTACCGCGAGCGTCATACGCAAAGACAAACGTGCCGGCATTCCGCCGGAAGTCAACGAAGCATACAACATCCACATTCGCCCTCGTGGCCCGGAGAAAAAAGAAATCCCTATCAGCCAACTTGTCCCTGGAGACATCATTCACCTGTCAGCCGGCGACATGATTCCAGCCGACGTGCGCGTATTGGGTGCGAAGGATCTGTTCATCAACCAGTCTTCTCTGACCGGCGAATCCATGCCGGTCGAAAAATTTGCACTGGCCAGTAACACCAGCGTACAAGACCCTCTGCAACTGGACAACGTTTGTTTCATGGGCACTAACGTCGTCAGCGGTTCTGCTACTGCTGTCATCATTACCACCGGTGCCAACACCTATTTTGGCAGTCTGGCCAGCCTTGTTTCTGCTGAACGGGTACAAACCAGCTTTGACCGTGGGGTAAAAAGCTTTACCTGGCTGATGTTGCGTTTCATCCTGTTCATGGTACCGATGGTATTCATCATCAATGGCCTTACCAAGCACAATTGGGTCGAAGCCTTTTTCTTTGCCCTGGCAGTAGCCGTTGGACTGACCCCTGAGATGCTGCCCATGATTGTGAGCGTCAACCTCGGCAAAGGCGCCTTGGCCATGTCACGCAAAAAAGTCATCGTCAAGCGGCTGAATTCCATCCAGAATTTTGGCGCCATGAATATTCTGTGCACCGACAAAACCGGCACGTTGACGCAAGACCACATCATTCTGGAAAAACATCTGGATATTTTCGGCGAAAACAACATGGCCGTACTGGAATTCGCCTACCTCAACAGCTATTACCAGTCTGGTCTAAAAAATCTGCTCGACGTCGCCGTGCTCAAACATGTCGAAATGAACGAACTGTTACACATCGAAAACGATTATCGCAAAGTCGATGAAATCCCGTTCGACTTTGTGCGCCGCCGTATGTCGGTCGTAGTAGAAGGCCATGGCAAACACTTACTTATCTGCAAAGGCGCGGTAGAAGAAATCTTCAACATCTGTACAGACAGCGAAATCGGCGAAGAAAAATTTCCGCTTGACGACAGCCATTTTGCCCGCCTGCGCGCCGTCACCCAATCCCTTAACGAAGATGGTTTCCGTGTCATTGCCATTGCCTACAAAAAAATTGATAACGCCAAAACCAATTTCTCCGTGCAAGACGAATCCGACATGACCTTGGTCGGCTATATCGCCTTTCTCGACCCACCCAAGGAAACGGCCGCTGCCGCGATTGCCGCACTCAACAAACATGGGGTCGCCGTCAAAATCCTCACTGGCGATAACGATATCGTCACACGCAAGGTCTGCAAAAGCGTTGGCCTGCATGTCGATCGTATCGTACTGGGCAGCGAGGTTGAAAAGATGTCTGACAACGAGTTGGCCGACGTGGCAGAACAGGTTGAAGTATTCGCCAAACTTTCTCCCAGTCAGAAAGCAAAAGTCATCAAGGCACTGCACCTGAAAGGCCATGTGGTCGGCTTCATGGGCGACGGCATCAATGATGGCCCTGCCCTGAAAGCCGCTGATGTGGGCATTTCTGTCGATACGGCGGTCGACATTGCCAAAGAATCGGCAGATATCATTCTGCTGGAAAAAAATCTGATGGTACTGGAAGAAGGTGTCATCGAAGGTCGCAAGGTATTTGGCAATATCATCAAATACATCAAAATGGGAGCCAGTTCCAACTTCGGCAACATGTTCAGCGTATTGGGCGCCAGCGCCATGCTGCCCTTCCTGCCCATGGCACCGATTCAGATTTTGACCAACAACATGCTGTACGATTTTTCACAAACTGCCATCCCGACTGACAATGTCGATGATGAGTATATCGCCAAGCCTCGTAAGTGGGATATCGCCAACATTCGCCGCTTCATGATTTTCATCGGGCCCATCAGCTCGATTTTTGACTATACGACTTATTACATCATGTATTTCATTTTCCACGCCAACACGCCCGCCATGGCGCCGTTGTTCCAAACCGGCTGGTTCGTGGAATCCCTGTTTTCACAAACATTGATCATTCACATCATCCGTACCGGGAAAGTGCCTTTCATCGAAAGTCGCGCCAGTCTGCCACTGATTTTGACCAGCCTCATCATTTGCAGCGTCGGGGTATGGCTCCCGATCTCACCTTTTGCCCATGCACTAGGCTTTGTCAGGCTGCCCACACAATATTGGTACTACCTGGCAGGTATGATTCTGACCTACGCCATCCTTACCCACCTGATGAAGACCTGGTTCATCAAAAAGTATGGTTTGAATTAAACGCCATTCAAACGCTTGCCTGAACCCTTGCACGAGGCAAAAGCGCAAGGGTTTACAATCAGTCGTCGTCACCGCCACCATAATATGGGGGGGGTGGTCCATAATACATAGGTTGCGGCGGATACGCATATGCCGGCGCAGGCACATAAACCTGTTGTGGTGGGTACATATATGCAGGCCCCGGTGCTGCCATGACAGGCTGCGGTTGTTGCTGCATCATTGCCCCGCCCACCAACCCCCCCAACAGACCACCCACCAGCGCTGCCGGACCCCAACCGCCGCCATCACCACCACGCCAGCCGCCACCATCACCACCACGCCAACCGCCGCCATCACCACCACGCCAACCGCCATCGGCATGAACCTGTCCACCACATATCAGCAATATCGCCACTATCATCGCTCGTTTTTTCACGTACACACTCCTGTCAATTATCCATACATAATCACAATAACTGATTAGCGAAATAGATCAATAGTTCCTTAAAACATCCAGCCTTCAAACCTCAGCGTGCCGCAGCCATAAACAATTCCCCCGGCTTTCCTTCCCGATTGCCTGCAATGTGAATGCATGCGCCTGTTGCTCGTCTTCATTTGCATAAATGACCGGCAATACCATGCCGGCAGGCAATTCCGATTCCTGCTGCGCGCTGGATAAGGCGTGGGTTTCAATCAAGGCATCCTGTCCCCGTGTCATCGCCAGATAAACCACCGCCAGCAACTCCGCATCCAGCAGGGCGCCATGCAAGGTACGGCCGGTATTATCGATTTCATAACGCCGGCATAGTGCATCCAGATTGTTTTTCTGACCTGGATTGAGCTCCCGCGCCAGTTTCAATGTGTCCAACACAGTACGGCCATCGGTCACTGGTGGCAAGTCGAGCAACGACAACTCATGATTCAAAAATCCGACGTCGAAAGCAGCGTTATGAATCACCAGTTCGTCATCGTCCAAAAATACCAGCAACTCCTCAACGATATCCGCAAACTTTGGTTTGTCCTGTAAAAAAGCGCTATTCAAGCCGTGCACGGCCTCCGCCCCGGCATCAATATCGCGCTCAGGATTCACATAACGATGAAAGTATCTACCCGTCAATCGCCGGTTGAGCAATTCCACACCAGCCACCTCAATAATGCGATGCCCAAGTCGGGGGTCGAGGCCGGTGGTTTCGGTATCCAATACAATCTGGCGCGACATTACTTCGCCACCTCGGGTTTATCATTGGCCACCCGGCGCATCATGACGCTGGCAACCAACACGCCTATTTCGTACAATAACCATAGTGGTACCGCCAGCATGGTTTGAGAAAGCACATCCGGCGGAGTAAAAATAGCGCCCACCACAAACGAAGCCACGATGATGTAAGGACGAATCTCGCGCAATTTGGCTACACTGACCACACCAATTCGCACCAACACAACGACAACTACCGGTACCTCAAACGTCACCCCAAACGCCAGAAACAGGGTCATGACAAAATCAAGGTATTTGCCAATATCAGTCATCATCGCCACGCCCGTTGGCGTCACGCTACTGATAAACCCGAACACAACCGGGAAAACAATGAAATAGGCAAAACTCATCCCACAAAAAAACAGCAGCACACTGGCCACCACCAATGGTAAGGCCATACGTTTTTCATGCACATACAAACCAGGCGCAATAAACGCCCACAATTGATACAACACATAGGGCAGCGCCAACAAAAACGCCGCCATCAATGTCACTTTCATGGGAACAAAAAATGGTGCCGTTACCTCGGTCGCAATCAACTGCCCCCCTTTCGGCAACGTGCGCAGCAATGGTCGCGCCAACAAACTGTATATTTGATTCGACCAATGAAACAGGCCAACGAATATCAGTATGACTGCCAACAACGCCCGTAACACGCGCTCGCGCAGTTCAACCAGGTGAGTAATAAAAGTAGCCTGCGGATCATCCATGATTTAATGAGAAGATGTAGGAGCATCCAGAGGCAACTCACCTTGAACAGGGTGATTTTCCAATGCAATGGGTGCTTCAGGAGAAAAGATTGCATCAGGAGCGACAGCCTCAGCATGGGCTCCCTCAACAGCACGGGTTTCCTCAGCAGCGGGAGTTCCCTCAACAGCATGGGTTCCATCGGCAGCATGGGTTCCCTCAATAGCGGGAGTTCCCTCGGTAGCATGGGGCGCGCCAGGGGTCGTCGTACCTGTTAACTGACGGACAGATTCGAGTTGTTCCTGAACCTGCTTTCCGCCCTCCTGCAAGGAATGGCTAACATCTTCAAAGTTGGTGCGTGCCTCTTCAGCCACGCGCTTAATCTCATCCAACCGTAATTCACGCTCGATTTCGCTACGCATGCCCGCCACATAACGCTGCAGGCGACCAAACAGCAAACCGGCGGTACGCGCCACTTTTGGCAAACGCTCCGGGCCAATGACAACCAGCGCCACGACCGCGATGAGCAGCAGCTCGGAAAAACCAATGTCGAACATGCATCAAGCCCGGGTTTTATCGTGGGTCTCTACTTCATGCACCACGGGCGTAGAAGAGTTTTCCAGCTTTTCCGGTTCCGGCTCCGCTTCGTGTACTGCGTCCTTGAAATTTTTGACTGCACCACCCAGATCGCTGCCAATATTACGCAATTTTTTGGTACCGAAAATCGCCAGCACGATTACCAGTACAATCAACCAATGCCAAATGCTCAGGCTTCCCATATCATTCTCCTGTTCGTCGCCAATGGCGACCATAACCCTGTGTTTGGTCAGGATGCCGCAACCGGCTCACCCATGACGTGCATATGTAAATGAAACAC
>JAJYGL010000103.1 GCA_021790625.1 Pseudomonadota bacterium
TGGCTTCATCCGGTACCAGTGTTGCTGTGATCGGCGAGCAATTGCTCGCTTGGTGCTTTGCTGAGCAAGCGCAGACTTATGCGGGCCGGATTTTGGCAACTGCCTGGTTTGGCGAAGAAAATTAAACAAAAAATCAAACAAATCGTGATGGGCAATGGGCGAAACGAAACATGACTGAATTGAGCATCGATGCGCGGCGACGCCACAAAATGTTGTTGATGACGGACGATCTGGCATGGCAAAACGTCGTGCGACATACCTTACCCGAAGGGTGGGAGATGACAGCAACCACAGATCTGGACAGTCTGGGCGATTTTGCTCAACTATTGTTACATCGATTTATTTTTCTGGATCTGGATGCTGTCAGCGACACATTTGATCCGCAGGACGCCATTCGACAAATACGCATGGATTGGATGCTGAACGTACCTATTTTCTGTTTTGGCGGCAGTGTCGATGAACGGGATTTGGCCCGATCCAACCGGGCAGACCGTTTTTTTGAACGGACAGAAGCGACTGAACGTCTATTGCAATTCTGCCAGCAATTCGGCTGGTGAAGGTGTGAGTAATATTCACGTTGCTATTGGTGCTTCGCGATATCTGCGGTTATTGCTCGGTTTTATGCACGTGCTTGCCTTGTTGGCGCTGCTGTTGACGTTTTCATTCGGCATCATCCTGGTGATAGGTTGCAGCCTGCTTGGCGTGAGCGCGTTATGGTACGACTGGCGATTATGTCATCCACAACTGACCGCCATTGAAGCCAGTCAACAAGGGTATCGCGTCTTCTGGCGCGGTGACTGGCACCCCGCCGAATTGCGCGAAGCGCTGATTACCGTACCCATGACCATCATCCATTTTCAGTTGGCACAACAACGCATCGATACCTTGTTGTTGCCTGACGCCGTGGATGACGACAGCTATCGCCGTCTACGTGTCTGGTTACGTTGGTCACGCCAAGACAAATCCGGTGCGGACAGGCAAGAAGGGTTTTGACGTGCACGGACAACAATGGCATAATCGCAACCCACGCCGGCATAGCTCAGTTGGTAGAGCAGTTGATTTGTAATCATCAGGTCAGGGGTTCGACTCCTCTTGCCGGCACCAGTAAAATCAAAGACTTAAGCCATCCATACGGGTGGCTTTTTTCATTCGTGGGACACTGGCGGGACAATCGCAAAAAATAAACCCCGACAATTCAGCAATGCAGAATGCACAATCAGGCAAGGTGTTTTATACCCGAATCTTTGAATGAATGTCCCTTAAGTGTCCCTTGTTTGTATTTTAATCATATTGATTGATGTTTTAATTCGATTTAATATATAAAAACTGATGATTACTTATCATCTGTTGCCATTTATTGCCCCTTGCTGTATTCTGTTTTCAGTGTTGAATCACTTGCGGGGGCAATCATGGCAACAATATTCAAACGGACGGCTTCTGACGGGAAATCATCCTATCAGGTAAAGGTCAGATTGAAAGGTTATCCGGCTGAAACCGGAACCTTTGAACGCCTGACCGATGCAAAGAAATGGGCTTCCGCTACAGAGTCCGCAATGCGTGAAGGCCGCCACTTCAAAACCGGCGAAGCCAAGCGCCGCACTATGAACGAACTGATAGACCGCTACATTCAAGATGTTTTGCCAGGCAAGCCAAAGAATATCCGCATTCAGACCCAGCAGCTTACATGGTGGCGTGACCAGATAGGCGCGTACACCCTTGCGGACATCACCCCTTCCCTAATTGCTGAATTCCGCGACAAGCTGGCTGGTGGCGAAACAGTCCGGGGCACACAGCGCAGCCCGGCAACCGTGAACAGGTATCTTGCAGCTTTATCCCATGCCTTATCCATTGCCGTGAATGAGTGGGAATGGCTGGATGATAGCCCTATGCGCAAGGTTAGAAAGCCGACTGAATCACGCGGAAGGGTTCGCTTCCTGACTGATGACGAACGCCCCCGGCTACTGCAAGCCTGCAAGGAATCCGGCAACCCGTACCTTTATCTGGTGGTAGTGCTGGCATTGTCAACAGGAATGCGTCAAGGCGAAATCATGGGGCTGACTTGGGATAACGTGGACTTGATAAAAGGCCGTGCAATCCTGCATGAAACAAAGAACGGGGAACGCCGCGCCGTTGCCATTACCGGCCATGCACTCGACATGCTTAAGGAACTGGGCAAGGTTCGCCGGATCGACAGCAAATTGATTTTTCCATCTAAGGAAATCACACCACAAAAGCCACAAAAGCCCATGGATTTACGTGCGCCATGGGAAACCGCGCTTAAAAAAGCCGAAATCTCAGACTTCAAATTCCACGACTTGCGCCACAGCGCCGCCAGCTACTTGGCAATGAATGGCGCATCACTGGCCGAGATTGCCGAAGTGCTGGGGCACAAGACCTTGCAAATGGTGAAGCGATACGCGCATCTGAGCGAAGGGCATACCGTCCGCGTGGTGGAATCCATGAATAGCAAGATTTTCGGTTAGGGGTGGCACATGGCGGACATCAAAATAAATGACGACTTCAAAAAGCTTGCGGAGACCATGGACGTGCACAATTTTACAATTTCAGACCGATACATCATGGCGGAAATGGTGCCCGACATGCTGGCCGGACTGTTGCACCCGGACGATGAAATCAGGCAAAAAGTGGCCGCCGAGCAATTGCACGCCGAACTAACCCGACAGGTGGCAACCGGCGAAATCCAGTTGCATGACCCGGACTCAAAATTGCCGATACGGACGGCAAACTTAGGCGCAGATATGATCCATACGGATATTGAAAAATTCGCCGCGCTTTGCGGATTGACAGTGGAGTGGAAGAAAAAAAAGGGCAGCCCTATGCAATGGGACATGAAGGAATTTACAGAAGAACTGGCAATGGAATGGTTGAAAAAACCGTGCTGGTCAATCGCTGAGGCAGTGTTTTTATTGGGGGAGGTACAAATACCCGTAAGCAGACGTGCGGGCTACCCGCTGCCCCCGGAATTTGCTGGAAATGCTGGTGGCGGCCTTGACAGCCTTATCAGGGCGATTGTCACTCGGCAGCTAAAGCCGATTGCCAATGTTGATGGCAGCATTCTCGGACGTTTTCCGCTTTATTCGCCCGCTGACATGATAAGTGTTGCAGAATCTATTGATTTTGGAAATTGGAATAACTGGAAAATGCGACTGGGGCGAGTGCTTACAACTCAGACACAAACTGATACTTCATGGCCGGATGAAATCCGAAACGAGCCGCGTATCACATTCCGTTTTCCCCAGCCCGATGCAAGTCCTAAGCAAGCCAAAACGCAGGATGACGGAATCAATCAGGAATTGCAAACTGATGCAGATTTGGCTGCCGCCGCCACTATTACAAGCCGGTTTATCGAAAGCGTTATTGTTGATATGGAAAAAGGTAACGAAAAAATAACCGTCTCAACCATTTGGCCTAAATTGCTGACGCTGTCAGGAAAGTCAATCATCGAAGATACGAAACCGTACGCTTTGCTTTGCAATGTTGGTGAGGATGACCTATACCATCTCAAAAAAGGCGCAGTAAAGGGAGTGCTACAACGCAGAAGGGCACGGCAAAGGCACGCCTAAGGAACATCCAAGGTATAAGCAGAACACCTAAGGAACACACACAATATCACATTAAATCATTGCATTACTATGCGAGCAATGGCGATTTGCCAGAAAACTCGAAAGGTAATTGCAATGAACCAAACCGTTACACGCACACTGTCTACCGTTCGCCAATTCAGCGAAAAACACCCCGCCTTTTCACAAGGCGCGCTCAGAAACTTAATCTTTCTTGCCGATGACCGCAAATCCAGCAAAGGCAACATGCCCGGTAATGGACTGTCTGTTGCGCTGGTTCGTATTGGCCGCAAGGTGCTGATTGATGAAGCCCGCTTTTTTGAGTGGATCGACCAGCAACAGGAAGGGGGCAAATGATGGCCGCCTTTCACTATCCCAAAATCGGCACCATGCCCAGCCGCGCCCTTGCACTGTTGTTACAGGGCAAGGAAATCACGCATCTGGACTTCTGGCGGATCGCAAACACCTACCGGCTAAGTGACCCCGTTTGGCAATTGCGCAAATCAGGCTGGGGTATTCAAGACCGCCGCGCAACAGTGCCAACAGCCGACCCGACCAAACGAAGCGCAAGCGTGGCATTTTACCGCCTGCCTGATACAGCCGTCAGCGCAGCGGGCAACGAAGCACAAGATTACGTTAGGGACGTTACGGCGTGGATTGACAAAGCATCGAGGAAAGCCGGAGCGGTGGCAGCCGCCCCAGCCGATAAAGCAGCCGGAACCCATACACAAGGAACCGACACCCCGAAGGATAACACGGGGGGCGCAGCATGAAAACGCATAACCTGCTTCAAGAGGTCAAGCGTATACCGCCTGCAGACTTCTACCGCGCCGAATTGCCCACCATGCCCGCGCCGCGTGGCGGTGGCTGGCGTGATGGTGGTTTGTGCCCATTCCACGATGACCAGTATGCCGGAAGCTGGCGGCTGAATTTGGATACCGGGGGTTTCAAGTGTTTTGCTTGCGGTGCGAAGGGGGCGGACATTATCTCCTTTATCCAGCTTCGGGACGGCTTGAGCTTCCCGGAAGCCTTGCAAAAACTGGCCGCAGATTGGGGGCTGGCATGATCCCGGAAACTTTCAACGGCAAGCCCCGCCGTCATGTCTGGAATTACCATAACGCGCAAGGCGAAGTAATAGGACAGGTCGTCCGCTTTGATGATGGCGAAAAAAAAGAGATGGTACCTTTTTTCAAAGTGAACGGACAAGGTTATGCCATGGGTGGTGCAACCGAACCGCGCCCGCTGTTTGGTCTGGATGTGCTGGCGCAAGCCGACCCCGCCCGCGCCGTATTCATTACCGAGGGCGAGAAGTGCGCCGCCGCGCTTCACTCGCTGGGACTGGTGGCTGTGACTTCCCAAGGTGGTGCCGAGGCAGCAGCAAAAGCCGACTGGTCGCCACTACAGGGGCATAGCAACGTTTTCATGTTGCCAGACAATGACGAACCCGGAAAGCATTACATCAAGAGCATAGCGGGCATTCTGAGCCGTTTTAACGAACCGCCCACCATGTCAGTGGTGAGCATTCCGAACCTTCCCGAAGCTGGGGACGTGGTGGACTGGCTAAAAACTCGGCTTGATGATGCCCTGCTTGATTGGGACGAATTCGAGCCGGTGCCGGACAAATCATTGAAACAGGCATTTCAAGCCATAGTGAAAGCGAATACCGAGCCAGCGCCGGATGATTGGACAGCCGCTGCCCCTGCCGAAAACGTGACCGAATGGCAAGCCCCCATAAGTCTTGAAGCGTCACGCCTTCCACCATGGCCTGATGCTGTATTTCCTGATGATGTGCAAGCCTTCGTAACCGCCTTGAGCGCATCAACGGAAACCCCGCCCGAACTGTCCGCCTTGATGGTATTGGCCGCAATCAGCGCCGTAGCGCAGGGTAAATACCGGGTTCGTGTGAAGCATGACTATTTCGAGCCGGTCAATGTCTGGACAATGTGCGCCTTGCCGCCCGGATCGCGCAAGACAGCTGTACAAACCGCCGCCACAGCGCCTTTGACTGTATGGGAACGCTGGCAACAGGAAATCATCGAGCCGGAAATCAAACGAGTGAAGGCTGACCATGCGACGATAACCGAACAGATAAAACAGCTTCGCAAAGAGGCAGGGAAAGCCAAAGGTGCAGAATTTGACAGCCTGAAAAAAGAAATTGCCCAGCTTGAAGCCGAACTGCCGGAAATTCCCAGGGTGCCGCAGGTTTGGGCGCAAGACGTGACCCCTGAGAATCTGGGTACGCTGATGGCTGACAATGGCGAACGCATGGCGGTACTGTCTGACGAATCAGGCATATTCGATATTCTGGCCGGGCGATATTCCGGGGGCATTCCAAACCTTGATTTGTTCCTGCAAGGACACGCTGGCAGCCCGGTCAGGGTGAACCGTGGCAGCCGCCCGCCTGTATTCATGCAAAGCCCCTGCCTGACCCTTGGCCTGTCGCCCCAGCCCGAAGTATTGCGCGGCCTGACCGCAAACCCCAGCTTTCGAGGCCGGGGGCTACTGGGACGCTTCCTGTACGCCCTGCCTGCTTCAAATCTGGGTTACCGCACCCTGGATACCAGACCCATGCCGGAAGAAGTCAGGGAACGGTATCAGCGCATCTTGACCGACATACTGAACGATGACCGAGGCCAAGACGCAGACGGCAAGCCAATAGCCCGCATTCTCAAAATATCGCTTGAAGCACAGGGCGCATGGCAAACCGTCGCGCACAAGATTGAAGCCGGTATGCGAGAGGGCGGGACGTTTGCCCATATCACTGACTGGGCGGGCAAGCTTCCCGGCGCTGTTGCCAGAATCGCAGCCTTGTTGCATATCGCCCGCCATGCCAAGGATGACCCAGCAACCGAGGAAATCAGCATAGGCGATATGACCGCTGCCCTGCGCATGGCAGACACGTTATCCGCCCATGCCCTTGCCGCATTCGACCTGATGGGCGCAGACCCAGCCCTTGACGGTGCCCGCGTGGTGTTGCGCTGGATCGCCCGCGAAGACAAGGAAACATTCACTTTTCGGGATTGCCACTATACACACAAGAACCGATACAAGCACGCCGCCGAGCTTGAGCCGGTAATAACCGTACTGATTGAACGAAACTTTATTCGCCCGAAGGTGGAGAAGGTAGCGCACAGACCCAGCCGGATTTTTGAAGTGAATCCCGGGTATTTGAAAAATAAAACTTAACAATCGCACCACAAAAGCCACAGAAGCCCCCAGATATACCCCTTTTGTGGCTTTTGTGGCTAACTTCCTAGGGTTTAAAAATGAAAATTGACGTGCAAGAGAATCAGAGTGTGAACATTGAGGGGCAAGCATAGCGTGGTCTGTGTAACGTTTTTTCGTTCAAACTATTCAGTTAAGGTAAAGTGGCCCCCAATAATCAGACAATAGTTTAAGATATGGTCTGGAATGGGAGTTTTAGCATGGGCGAAGCGAAACGTAAGAATTTTAGTGGTGCACAGAAAGCAAAGGTTGCGTTTGAGGCAATCCGTGGTGAAAAGACGGTTAATCAGATAGCGCAGGAATATGGTGTGCACCCTACGCAAGTGGGGATATGGAAGAAAGCCTTGCAGGAGCACGCTGCTGGCTTGTTTGAAACCAAACGTGGCCCGAAGCCAGTCGATGAGTCCTCATCGCCAGAACGACTGTATTCT
>JAJYGL010000070.1:0-4127 GCA_021790625.1 Pseudomonadota bacterium
ATTTGTCGGCTGGCGAAATAGCCGAGCACGGCGACTGACAGCATGAACGCGCTGACCACCAGACTGCCGTGAGGTGCGAGAATCGTCACGCCACCCAGAATGGTTCCACCCAGAATCGCCAGAAAAGTTCCGGCCTCGATGTAGCCGTTTCCGGCAATCAACTCGTCTTCACGCAGATGTTGTGGCAACACGGCATATTTGACCGGCCCGAAAAACGCCGAATGCGTGCCGAAACCAGACAAGGTCAACAGCAGCAAAGGCAGACTGTTCAGATACAAACCTGCGCCGCCGATTGCGGCCAGCACGATTTCCACCGCCTTGACCCAGCGCATGATCGCAGCGCGATCAAATTTATCCGCTATCTGGCCGGCCAGATAGGAAAACAACAGCGTAGGCAGCACAAACAAACCGAATGCCAGATTGACCAGTTGCGCGGAATACGCGGCGTCATTGCCGGCAATTTTATAAGCAATCAGGATAACCAGCGCATTTTTGAATAAATTATCATTGAACGCCCCGAAAAACTGGGTGACGAACAACGGTAAAAATCGTTTCGACGACATCAGCTGTTGCATTGTTATCCCCCTTGTTAATTTGGATGCCCGCTAATTTGGATACCCGCTAATTTGACCACGTTCTATTTTTAGCACATAATTGAACAATGTTCAACAAAATATTGAACATTGTTCAATAGAAAAGGAGTGCTTATGTCCCGGCGCAAAGAATACACCCCGCAACAACTCAAAGAACTGATCCTGTCCAACGCGGAGCGCATTATCGCCCAACATGGCCGCGCGGGTCTGACCGCCCGCGCGCTTGCCGAAACGATCCATTATTCGCCCGGTACCATTTACAATGTCTATGAGGATATGAACGCATTAATGGTCGATGTCAATTATGAGACATTAGGACGCTTGCAGGCGTATTGCCAGCAAAAAATCGCCACATTGCCAGCGGATTTTTCACGCGTGAGTGGCCTGGCTTATGCTTACGCCGATTTCGCCCGCGAGAATCTTCGTGCCTGGGAAGCCATCTATGCGCCCAGCCGTAAAATGGAACACGATAATGCACCTGCATTACCAGAGTATTACCAACAACGTTTGGCTGACATCTTTCTGATGGTCGAAAACACACTGATTGATTGCCTCAAATTACCACAGCCAACGGCCAGCTCCAGCGCACGGCTGTTGTGGGCTTGCCTGCACGGCATCACGGTATTGAACCTGAATGGAACGCTGGGTCTGGTTGGCGTAGAACAACCGCATGCCATGATCGATGATTTATTGACACAATACCTGGCGCGGTATTTATGAAGCGTTGGACAGCCTGTCGGTACAGCCCGTTGGCTACAGCATCATGGCGCCATACGTCCAGAAACCCAGACCAGTCAGCGCGCACAATAATGCAACCCCCAATAGCCAGCCACGTTTGGTCAGTGCCGTTACCGACGCCAAGGCAACAGAAATTTGCAGCATGATCATTGCCATGGCAAGCATTTCATGTGGCGCATTAAGCTGTGTTGCACGTTGGTTGGCTTTTGCTGACGCCGCCTCGAATTTTTCGGCATCCAGTTTTATTTTTGTTTTTTGCGTTTTATATTTTGCAATGCTGGCATCAAAACCTGCCTGTTTATCAATGGGCGACAAGGTTTTGGCCAATTCCATCAAATGCGTTTTGGTGCTGACTGCCTGATAATAATTCCATTGATCGGTTGCATGCGCCTTCATCAATACGGCATCGTTCTTCTGCAATAACGATTCTTCCATCAACCGGCTACCCTGATACCCCAAGACCGCGCCCAATGCCGCCATGATCGCCGTAAAAAATGCCACCTTCTGGCTCAAACTGTCGCTACCATGGTGTCCGTGCGGAACATGAATTTCTGTTTCACTCATCAACACACCTCATGCATCAAAAAAAATCTACCCGATTACCACACGAATTCATGAAAATCAGGTTACCAAAACCAGCAACCACCCCGCCCCTACGGAGAAAAACATCCGTTACTTGCGTCACGATTTGTTCAAACCGTCACAAGCCATCATCAAGCCACTATACAAACAATCATCCACAGCAAAAAAACCGCCATCCCCGCTGAAACAGGGATGGCGACCCCAAATGATTACAGTTCTGTTGCATGATGCGCCAGATAATCAGCCACTCCTTCTGGTGAAGCATTCATGCCTGTATCGCCTTTCTTCCAGCCGGCAGGGCACACTTCACCATGCTCTTCAGTGAATTGCAGCGCGTCAATCATGCGCAACATTTCATCGACATTACGGCCCAAAGGCAAATCATTGACGACCTGATGACGCACAATGCCGGCGCGATCAATCAGGAACGAGCCGCGCAGCGCCACACCACCATCGAGCTCGACATCATACGCACGGGCAATTTCGTGTTTCACGTCTGCCACTAGCGTATACTTCACCTGCCCGATACCGCCTTTATTGATCGGGGTATTTTTCCAGGCCAGATGCGTAAACTGCGAGTCAATGGAAACGCCGATGACTTCCACACCGCGTTGGGTAAATTCCTGCAAACGGTGATCAAAAGCAATCAGCTCGGACGGGCAGACAAAAGTGAAATCCAGTGGGTAGAAAAACACCACGACATATTTACCCCGAGTAAATTCGGAAAACGTGATGTCTTTGATTTCGTTATTGCCCAAGACAGCAGTAGCGGTAAATTCCGGGGCAGGTTTACAGACTAGAACGGCCATATCTAAACTCCTTCATAATAAGTACATAACAAAAAAACAGTGCAAGCTGGTAGAATCTAATGGCTATCTTTGTCCTTGTCAACGGATTTAATGAAAATCATTCACCCCCCCAAGCCATCAATGTTATCGCGCGATTCAGTACTCGATTCCGCACCCGATCAACCGCCCCAGACACCGAAACCGGCCGTACTGGCCGCTTGGGGGTTGATGTCGGCAGCGCTGATCATGGCATTATTGTTGCACCTCTTGTCCGCCTTGCTGGCAGGCTTGCTGGTCTATGAACTGGTCGGTCTGATGGCGCCACCCATCGCACGCCATTTGCCTGGTGAACGTTCGCGTTATGTGGCTGTTTTATTGTTGGGTGCGTTAAGTATTGGCGGCATCAGTTTTGCCGTATTGGGGTTGGTGGCTTTTTTTCATTCCGATGTCGGCAGTCTGTCCGTGTTGTTGGCAAAACTTGCCAACATTACAGACGGTGCCCGCGCCGTGGTTCCCGCTTCGATTTCAGCCTATTTACCAGCGGACGCTTCTGCCATCGAACAGGGTATCAGCGCGTGGTTGCGTGTGCACGGCGCGGCACTGCAACTGGCCGGCACGGAACTGGGACGCTTTATCGTTCGTGTATTGCTTGGCATGGTAATAGGCGCCATGCTGGCGATCAAAGTATCGGAAAGCGATGCGCCGGTACGACCATTGGCGCACGCTCTTTATGAAAGAGTCAGTCGCTTGCATCTCTCATTCAGTCGCATCGTGCGTGCGCAGGTGCGCATTGCCAGCATCAACACAGCCATCACCAGCGTTTACCTGCTGCTGGTACTGCCTCTGGTCGGCGTGCATTTGCCCTTAACCAAAACAATGATTACGCTGACCTTCATTGCCGGCCTGTTACCCGTGATTGGTAACCTGATTTCCAATACCATCATTCTTATCATCAGCCTGAGCCATTCGCTTGGCGTAGCCCTCGCTTCGCTGATTTTTTTACTGCTGATACACAAACTGGAGTATTTTCTCAATGCGCGCATCGTCGGTGGAAAAATTCACGCCAAGGCATGGGAATTACTCGTCGCCATGTTGATCATGGAGGCTGCTTTTGGTATTGCGGGACTGGTTGCCGCGCCGATTTATTATGCCTGGCTGAAAGACGAATTACGTGCGCAAGGCTGGATTTGATCTCGACATTGCCATACAATGCGCTCATTCCTGATACCTATCCATTCGCTGATTTGTTCATGCACATACGACAGACTCCCGGAATGAGCAAGCAACGCCTCTGGCGGCGTGCCCGCCCGATTCTGGCGGGATTGTTCGCGCTCGTTCTGGCGTGGCAACTATTCGCATCCACCCAGCATCACCACGATCTGTCCAGCCATCAGGATAATTGCCCGTCCTGCGAACTCAACCTGCA
>JAJYGL010000070.1:4650-7213 GCA_021790625.1 Pseudomonadota bacterium
GTTTAATACCCGCAGCGATGCCCAAGGAAATTTTCACTTTACTCACCTACCCGCTGGCATGTATGCGCTCATCGCCAATAAAGCAGGTTTTGTGACGGGCACCGATATCGTGATACTCGATGCCACGCAAGGTAAAATCAGCAACATCACGCTATCCAGTAAAAATGCACTGGCCATTAACATCAACGCTTCTGGCACCAATCGGCCACGCAATGGTGTGAACAAAGATACCGGCACCAACACTTACCACATCAGCAGCGCTGCCATTGATCAAATGCCTTTGGGCAATAACACGCCATTTAATCAGGTATTGTTGCAAGCGCCTGGCGTTGTGCAGGATTCTTTTGGTCAATTGCATGTTCGTGGCGACCATGCCAATCTGCAATACCGTATCAATGGCATTCTGTTGCCGGAAGCCATCGCCGGATTCGGGCAGATGTTCGATAGCCGATTCATTGACAGCATGAACCTGCTCACGGGTACCTTGTCAGCGGAATATGGTTACCAAACGGCAGGCGTGGTCGAT
The DNA here is from genome assembly GCA_021790625.1 of Pseudomonadota bacterium. Lineage (GTDB taxonomy): Bacteria > Pseudomonadota > Gammaproteobacteria > Burkholderiales > Sulfuriferulaceae > Sulfuriferula. The sequence continues at coordinate 5,177 of JAJYGL010000070.1, forward strand.
ATTCACACCAAAACCGGAACGCTGGAACAGGGCGGCGATATCAACATCATGGGCGGGCAGCAGAATACCGGAGAGGTATCCACTCAGCTGCAAGGCCACAAAGGCAATTTCAGTTATTACCTCGATGCGTCTTCCCTGTCCAACAATCTCGGCATCGAGAACCCCATGCCCACTGTCAATGCCATTCATGATGGCAGTACGCAAAACAATGGGTTTGGTTATTTTTCCTGGACCATTTCCGACACCATGCGCTTGACGGCGATGTTCGGCGCCAACGACAGCAGCTTCCAGATTCCTGACCTTACGGGACAGACGCCGCTTTATCAACTGAATGGCGTCAGCAATTATCCCTCGCAAAACATCAACGAACAGCAACAGGAAACCACCCGTTATGGCTTGCTGGCATTGCAAGGCACCTTGGGCGATCGTACCGACTATCAAGTTTCCGTTTTTACCCGTTATACCCGTGTCTTGTTCAGCCCGGATAATATCGGTGACTTGATCTATACCGGCGAAGCTTCGCGGGTTCTGCGTAGCGGTCTGGAAAATGGTGTGCAGGTCGACATGACCTATCACCTGAATATGACCCATACCCTGCACTACGGTTTGTACAGCAGCCATGAACAGATGAATAACGACGTCAACATGACGCAGTTTCCGGCGGATAGCGCAGGCAACCAGACATCAACCACTCCTTTTACGCTGAACAGCACCAATGCCATGTCCTACAACCTGTATGGCATATATGCCGACGACGTCTGGCATCTGGCGCCAGCCTGGACTCTCGATTACGGCCTGCGTTATGACATTGTCGAGGCCTATACCAACGGCGACCAATTGAGTCCCAGAGCAAGTCTCGTCTGGCAACTCTCTCCACAGACCACATTACACATTGGTTACGCGCATTATTTTACCCCGCCACCGGATGAACTTGTCAGCGGCGAAACAGTCATCAGCGCGCAGAATACAACGAATGCTCAACCGGGTGGAACGCTCAATTCCCCGGTCAAGTCGCAATCAAGCGACGATTTTGACGCAGGTATCAACCAACGCGTTACCCCTAACCTGAATCTTGGGCTGGATACATATTACAAATACGTCACCAACCTGCTCGACGAAGGCCAGTTCGGCTCGGCGTTGCTGTTCACCCCATTTAACTACGCCGAAGGAAAAATTTACGGCACGGAATTCACTGCCAATTACCATCTAAACAGCTTTTCTTCCTACTTTAACCTCGCCCGGTCTACGGCGATGGGTAAGAATATCATCTCGGCGCAATACAACTTTTCACCGACAGAGCTGTCGTACATTGCTAACAACTGGGTTCATCTTGACCATGACCAGACCTGGACAGCGTCTTCTGGCATGACGTATGACTGGCTTGCCACTACCTACAGCACCGATCTCATCTATGGTAGCGGTTTACGGAGCGGCTTTGCCAATACCAGCCATCTTGCGCCTTATACGCAATTGAATATCGCTGCTGCACGCTCCATCCAGTTTCAGGAATGGGGGAAATTTGATTATCGTCTATCGGTACTCAACATGCTTGATAGCAGTTATGAAATCCGCAATGGCACCGGTATAGGTGTTGGTGCGCCACAATACGGGCCGCGCCGCGCCGTGTTTTTAAGCATCAACAAATCATTTTGATGGTCTGTTGATTTGTTGATGGTTGTCAATTTGATCTTTTACTTCTTCTGGAGCAAGCATGTTTGAAATGTGGAAAACTTTTACCCTGGGCGGCATCATGATGTGGCCGCTTTCTCTGTTGGGCATTATCGCCATTGCCGTCATGCTGGAAAAAACATTTATCTTTCGGCGCGATGCAAACATTCCGGAAAATGTCGCCAATTTACTGGAAAGCTATGAGTTTTCCTGGCTAGAACTCACCCAAATCTTGAGCAACATGCCAAAAAGCAACTATTTTTACCGTTTTTTCAGCACCATCACCCAAAACCGCGAACATCCCTACTGGTGGACAGAGTCACGCGCTGCTGACGAAGCGCAAATTATCGAGCACCACCTGTCGCGCCG
>JAJYGL010000042.1:0-6679 GCA_021790625.1 Pseudomonadota bacterium
TGCAGTCCACGGTCGTCCAGGCTGGTGATGTCTCGTATCGATTGCAGCAGGACATTCCGGCTCAGTTCGAACAAATCGTCTGTGCTGAGCCAAGGCAGGAATTCTGCCGGAGCAAGCAGTTGTCCGTGTTCGTTACGAATGCGTGCCAACGCTTCCACTCCGACGACCTGGCGCGACAGGTTATCGAGAATCGGCTGATAAAAGACTTCCAGTGCGCCTGTTTCCAGCATGGATTGGACCGGGGTTGTTTGCACGATATGGTTGTCGCTGTACAGGCTCCAGTAATGCAGGCGGCTGTTTTTTAATCCTTTGCTGACATATAGTGCTTGATCGGCATAACGGATGAGCATGTCCGGGTTGTCGTTGTCAAGAAAAGGGTAGATGCTGATGCCAGCGGAAAGCCCGATCTGTACCGATGATTCTGGAGATAGCCGGATGGGTTGCTGGACGGCGTCACCGATTTTGTTCAAGACAATGGTGGCTTCGTCGATGGAGTGGCAATCTTCCAGCAGCAGCACAAATTCGTCGCCGCCGAGTCGGGCGACGAAATCGGTGCGGCGCAGGTTTTCACGCAGGCGGTGGGCGACTTCTTTGAGTACCAGATCGCCGGCATCGTGCCCATGGGTGTCGTTAATGGGTTTGAACCCGTCCAGGTCAATCATGCAAGTGACAAGAATGCAGTTGTGGCGGTTGACGCGCGCCATGGCTCTTTCCAGCTCAAGATCCAGTGCGCGGCGGTTGGGCAAATCGGTCAGGGCATCGAACAACGCTTGACGCGATAATTCGACCGATAATCGGTGTCGTTCTGTCACATCGACCGAGGTCCAGACAATGATGGGATGGTCGACATCTTCCTGTGGTAACAGTTGGCCGGAAATATCGATGAAAATGGTGCGTCCGTCAGTACGCAGGACTTTCATATCACGCAGACTGCCCCGTTCATGGCGCAGGATATTTTCAGCCAGCTTTACCATGTGCCGGTTTTGTGATGTGTTGGCGTAAATTTGTTGCGCAGGTTGGTGCTGGAATTGTTCCGTGTGGGTGTATCCCATGATATCCATGAATGCCTGGTTGGCATCGATGATGGTGCGTTCCGGGTAGCGTACCACGGAAATTCCGGCCGTTGCGCTGTTGAGCAATGCCATGTTGAAGGCATCTGCTTTACGCTGTTGGGTGAGAATATCGATACGATCCAGACCGAAACTGATGTCTTCGGCCAAATCTTCCAGAATCTTTTGCAAGCCGCTATCGAAGATGTCTTCCTGTTCATAGTACACCGTCAATAGTGCCCAGATTTCCCCGGCGCGCCAGATAGGCAGGCTGGCGCAGGAGTTCAGCCCAAAGGCTTTGGTGATGCCCTGCCAAGGCTGCATTGCCGGTTGATTGCCAAGATTGGTGGTGAAAATGGCTTGCTGGTTGCGCCAGGATTCGCCCGACATGCTATATCCTTCGGGAATGTCGGGCGATGTGGAAATGCAGATGCGGTTCAGGTAATCGGTGGCGCCAGCGCTCGCCAGAAAATGCACCCGGCAGTCATCATCCGGCTTGCCAATCCAGCACAGTTTGGCTTCGGTAAATTGCAAAGGCAAGGCGCAGATGGTTTCCAGCAACGCCGCCTCGTTGTCCGCTTTGGCAATAATCTGGTTGGCTTCCGACAACAGGGTATTGAAATGGGATAAGCGGCGCAGGCGACGGGTGTCCATTTCCCGACGTGATACATCTTCTATGGTCCATACCGAAGTGACGCCGTCCGGCAACATGCGACCATGAAAATCGCAAAGGCGAGAGCTATCTTTAGCGTGCAGCAAGGAGACATTTTTGATATAGACAAATTGTTGTCGTATCAGATCGGCGTAGGCTGCGTTCACGCGCGCATAAGTAACATCGTCGCTGTAAATCTGGCGCGTTGGCGTGCCGACGAGCTGTTCCATCGACAATCCGGTCATTCTTGCCAGCCGCGTATTGCAGGAGACGATTTTGCCATCACGTACCAGCACAATGCCGGTAACGGCGTTGTCAAGCAGACTCTGGTATTCTTCGCTCAGATGCTGTAGTTTCTGTTCATGCTGATGGCGCTCGGTGACGTCGATAATGGTCCAGATGATGCGTTGTATATTGTCATGCGACGGCATACGCTGACCGGATAAATCGGCGTATACCGTGGAACCGTCGTCCTGACGCCGATAAGCCATGTCGTGCAACATACCCTGTCCGTTTTTCAGTACCTGACGGGAAAATTCGCCCATGCGTTCGAAATCAGCCTCGTTCATAAACAGTTTGCGCGAGTGTTGTGATAGCAGGGCGTTCTTGTCAAGTATGCCATAAAATGCCAGCGCGTACTCATTGCTCTGCTCGACGATGCGTTCCGGATAACGCACGACGATGATGCCGGAGGCCAGGTTGTTCAGCAATAACAGGTTATATGTATTGCTGTCGCGTTCAGACTGGATGATGTCGAGTTTATCCAGGCCAAAACCGATATCCATGGCAAGGTCTTCGAGAATCTTTCGTAGTTCTGCTGCGAAATGGGTATGTTCGGCAAAATAAATCGCCACGATTCCCCATAACTTGCCCTGGCGCATGATGGGCAGACTGGCGCGGGCCAGCAGTCCATTCTGATACGCTCGTTCAGTGCGTGCAGCATTGCTTGCCCCTAGTGCGATGTCCGAAACGTACAGGGCGCGCGCACGACGCCAGGTGGTACCGGTCATGCCCTGCCCGTCCACTGAATCGGCATGGATGGAGGCGCGGATTTGTTGCAGGTGTGCGACGTTGCCGCTGGCCGCAATAAATTGAATATAACCGTCCGTTGCCGGCTTGCCGATCCACGCCAATGGAGCGCCGATGATCCGAACGATCAGGTCACACAGGTTTTGTAGCAATTCTGGTTCTGTCGTGGCGGTGGCAATGGCTTCGTTGGCGCTGGACAATAGCGTATTGAAATGGATTTGTTGCCGCAGGTTCTTTTCCAGCATCTTGCGTTCGCTGATATCGCGGCTGGAACAATACAATAAATGTCTGCCTTGCAGAAAAAGCGGGAATGCGGAAATTTCTACGTCAAGCAAACTGCCATCTTTGCATCGGTGTTGCGTTTCAAAGGTAAAAGTATCCGTCTTTTGCAGACTTTTTTGCAAGCTTGCATTGAGTTGAGCCGGGTTTTGATTGCGGTCCCATTTGCTGACGTGCATGCCAGTCATTTCTGCACTATCGTATCCCAGCATGTCATAGAATTTTTTTGATGCCAGAACCAGATGGCCGCTGTCGTCGAGGATATGAATGCCATCGCTGGCGTTATATAACAACGCCTGGTTCCATTCCAGCAGTTCGCGCATGGTTTGGTCGTTTTGATGCTGATTTGTCGTGAGCATGGGCGAAGTGGTGGCTAACTTGTTGAATCAATCTATCGGGTCATCATCTGGGTGCGCGACAATTAGTATAAAAATAATAGGGCGAATCGTTTCGCAGCTTATTATACGGTACGATAAATGCGTAATCTAGCGTAATCTAGCGTAATCTAGCGTAATCTGCTGCCTGAATGCAGGAACTGTCAGGCACAGGAATCAGAACCGGCATCGGGCTGATTCTGCCCAGTCTGTTATCCGCGCAACAGGCGTGTTTCAGCGTTGGCGAGATTCTCGGCAGTTCCGCGCAACACCAATACGTCGCCGGGCAGAATCTGCATGTGGGGTTGTGGGTCGAGCCCGCGGATATTGTGCCGACGTACGACCAGCACTTCGACATCGAGCTCATCGAGTTTGGCGTGTTCGATACTGTGGTGGGCAGCAGCGGCTTCGTCGGTGATAAGTATGGGTAATAAACGCAATTGCGCAGATTCGCTAATATCGGTATCGCTGGCGCCACGAAAAAATCCGCGCAGCAGGCCGTAGCGTTGTTCACGCACGGTGCGCAATTTTTTCAGGACACGGCTCAACGGTACGCCGAGCAGCAGTAGCGCGTGCGAGGCCAGCATGAGTGAGCCTTCCAATACTTCGGGTACGACCGCCATGGCGCCCGCCTGTTTCAGGCTGTCCAGATCGGTTTCGTCCAGCGTGCGCACGATAACCGGCAAATCCGGGCGCAGCTCTTGCACAAGACGCAAGATTTGCATCGATGCTGCGTGGTCAGCAAAGCTGATGACCATGCCACGTGCCCGGGTCAGTCCGGCAGCGTGCAGGACTTCACGCCGTGAGGCATCGCCAAATACCACGGTTTCACCGGCAGCCGAAGCATCCCGTACCCGTGCCGGATCTGCATCCAGTGCAATATAACTTACCTGTTCGGATTCCAGTAATCGGGCCAGGTTTTGTCCGCTGCGGCCATAACCACAAATGATGAGATGACCGCTGGCGTTTATGCCATGACGAGCGATGTCGTGCAGTTCGCGTGCACGATCGTTCCATTCGCTGTGGCAGAATCTGCGCACAATGCGTTCACTGTATTGAATCAGAAAGGGAGCGCTCATCATGGAAACAATCATCGTGGCCAGAATGATTTGTACTGGATTGTCGGCAACCAGGTGCAGCGCGCTGGCCTGCGATAACAATACGAAGCCGAATTCACCGGCTTGTGCCAGTCCCAGTGCCGTGCGCAGGGCCGTGGCGGCAGTATTGTTCATTGCGCGGCCAATGGCAAATACCAAGAGCGTTTTACTGATAATCAGAGCCGGTAACATCAAGACAATCAGCAAAAAGTGTTGCCACACCATGTGCAGGTTGAGTTGCATGCCGATAGTGACGAAAAACAGTCCCAACAAGACATCGCGGAACGGTTTGATGTCGTCGGCCACTTGGTAACGATACTCTGTTTCGGAAATCAGCATGCCAGCCAGAAAAGCGCCCAATGCCAGTGGTAGGCCTGCCCGCCATGTCATCCATGACAGGCTTAGGGTAATCAGCAGAACATTGAGCATGAAAAGCTCGGATGATTTGTGACTGGCTACCCAGTGGAACCAGGGGTGCATGAGCCGTTTGCCAACAAACAGTAATAAAAACAGCGCCAGTGCAGCTTTGCCGACGGCGAGCAGCAGGGGCAGCGAGGAATGGATTCCACCGTGTGCCAGCGATGGCATCAGAATCAGCAAGGGGACGACCGCCAGATCCTGAAACAGCAACACGGCAATCATCTGTTTGCCGTGTTCTGATTGCAGCGCCAGTTTTTCACTCAGGAGTTTGCTGACAATGGCGGTGGAGGACATGGCCAATGCGCCGCCAACGACGAGACCCGCTGCCCAAGGCAAACCGACGCTCTTTGCAATCACGACGGTCAGGACGATGAAACTGAGCACTTGTGCCGTACCAAAACGGAATGCGGTATGGCGAATGGCGCGTAATTTGGACAGATTGAATTCGAGCCCGATGCTGAACATCAGGAATACGACGCCGAATTCGGCCAGATTGGCAGTGTTCGGCGTATTGGGTAACCAGTTGATGCTGTATGGGCCCAATAAAATCCCGACCAGCAAGTAGCCCAGCATGGAGGGTAGTCGCCAGCGCTGAAGAATGGCGGTGATAAGGACCGCGGCCGCCAGCAAAATCAGAATGGGTGTCAGAGGTGAGTGCATGATTGGCAGTTTAGCATTTCATATCGTTGTTGGCGGCGCGGGCTATCCCAATACTGTCATATTTTATCGTCATAATCTGTTCGTCATGGGGTTGGCAGATTATATGGTTACTATTTTTGACAGGCTGCACGGCAGCGTGACGGGTTCCGGGGAACGAACCTTGTTGCTGTTGCATGGTTTTGGTACTGATCAACGCGCGTGGGAAGCCTTGCGACCCTGGTTGAGCGGGTTTTTTACTGTACTGTCTTACAATATTGCGGGAGCGGGTGCGGATGGCGCCGAGGTTTATCTGCCGCAACGCCACCATCATTTATATGGGCATGTTGATGATTTGCTGGAAATTCTGGCGACCGTCAAGCAGCCAGCGGTGACGGTGTTGGCGCATTCGACCAGCGTCATGATTGGGTTGGCGGCCGCTGCTGTTCGCCCGGACAAGGTTGGGCGTGTGGTGGCATTGCAGGGATTGCCGCGTTATCTTGCCGCAGAAGATTACCCGACCAAACTGGCTCAGACTGATTTGAATGAAATGTATGCAACCATGCACAAAAATCATGCGGCCTGGGCGAACGGCTTCGCCCGCAAAACACTGGCAATCGCAGAACCATTGGTGCTGAATGCGGCATTACGCCACTTGTTGTCGATGTCACCGGAGATGACCATCGCATTGATGCGCGTATTTTTTCAGACCGACGTGCGGGAATGTCAGTCGCGTATTCGTGTGCCGGTGCATATTTTACATGGCAAGCAGGATCCGCTCACGCCGCTGGCTGCGGTTCGTACCATGAAGCGGCAAATTGCCCATGCGACGCTCGACAGCATTCCGGTGACGGGGCATCTGCCTCACGTCAGCCAACCTGAGTTGTTAAAACCGCTGTTGGCCGGATACCTTGATATTCCGTTTCATGAGGTGGCGCCATGATGGCGCCGGATCAGGCGTCAGAACGGGCAATACATGCCGACGCTGACCAGGTGCCGGTTGGTGTCCAGGACAGTGATGTCTCTGGCAAGGCAATTTTAGCGCTGATGGCGCTTGCCCGAGCGGAGAGTGGCGCTGATTTTTCTGTGCTGATCGATGTGGCGGCAAATGGTGTGGCGAGGCTGCTATTCAGCGATCCCTCG
>JAJYGL010000042.1:6689-7173 GCA_021790625.1 Pseudomonadota bacterium
CTGCCGTTTGCCACAACCACCGGTGCAAATGCGCTTTTTTGCCTGTCCCGCGCCTGATGCGCCGGATAGCTTGTGGTTATTGCTCTGGTTGCAATCGCCTGCCAGAGGCCAGGATGTGGATACGCCGCGTTTCGCGGCACTGGCGAATCTGACCAGCCATTTACTGCAAAGTCATCGTTTATTGCAACGTCAGCGCACGCAGCGTGCTGTTTTTCGTGATTTGTTTGACACACAGCCATTGGCCATGATGGTGACAGACCTTGCCGGACAATCCGGGCGCATGAATCCGGCGGCATTGCGGTTGTTTCATCTGCCTTCCGCCGAACTGGCGCCAGGTGAAGTGGCTGATACCCTGCACAGTATGCTGTCTGTGTGCAGCAACCGGGTAGAGTTGCAGCGTCTGTATGCCGGTTTGCAACAGGATACCCAGGCATCGATACAATGCGAATGGTCATTGCCCGCGATGACTTTGTCAGTGGACACG
>JAJYGL010000267.1 GCA_021790625.1 Pseudomonadota bacterium
AGGATTTACTACGGGTTGGGAAAAGGGAAATGGCATGAAGCGGTTCATGGTAGTGCAACATTCTTATGCGGAATTTTTGGGTATGCTCGAAAAGCAGCTCGAATCACGCAATATCGGTTTTCAGTATCAGCGTCCTTTTTTGGGTAATGATTTATCGACCAGTGCCGGACAGTTTGACGCATTGTGGTTGCTGGGGGGCGCTTATCCGGCCAATGATGAGTTTGCCTGTCCGTGGTTGGCTCAGGAACGGCAGTTGATCGTCAATTTCAAAAAAATGCAGCGCCCGATGGTGGGTATTGGTTTCGGTGCGTTGTTGCTGGTGGAATATGCTGGCGGCGTGGTGTCTGACGAACCATATTTCAATACATATTGGACAACCTGTCACAAAACTGCTGCTGGTGAGCATGATGCCTTGGCCAACGCGGTCGATGGTAAACGTGTGTTGGTGATGGTGAACGGAAGCGCGAGTTTGCCGGAAGGAATGGAACCGCTGGTGGTTGATGATGAAGGGCGATGGTTGGTGGTACGGCCGGACGAAAACACGTATGCCATGCTGTGTCGCCCGGAAATCAAGCCGGGTATGATCGAAGATATGATGATGGAAGATAATCGCCCATTACCAGACAATATTGTCGATATTCTGGCTCAGGCGCGTGAATATTGGCCGATCAACCAAAAAGTGGCGGCAGATATCTCTTTTGCGCTGGTTGCGGCGCTCGATTTGATGACGGAACGGCGCAAAATGCCGGTATTCAGCCTCAATGTGGCGGAGAAATAAGAAAAGCGTCATGACGAAATGAGAAAAACAACATGAAAAAAACCGAGAAACAATTATTGGAAAGTTTCCGTGAGCTGGATGAAAGCCAGCAGCAAAGCGTGCTGGATTTTATGGATTTTCTGGCTGCGCGCGGCAAACCGGGGTTAGTGCCTGCCTTGCCGAAACCTGTTGACATCCCGCGACCAGAACAGGAGAGCGTCATCAAGGCCATCAAACGGTTGCGAGCAACGTACCCGATGCTGGAGCCGGGAAAACTGCTGAATGATACGTCGAATCAGATGACGCGTCACATGGTGCAGGGCGAAGCGGCTGAAACCGTGATCGATGATCTGGAACGCATTTTCAGGCGGCATTACGAGGCACTGCTCAGCGAGCACGTAGCGCGTCAAACATCTGTTGAGGGCTGATCGTTGCTCGCCAGCCAAGTTGCTGTTCTGCCTTGCCGCAATCGAGCGTCAGGCTGTGTTTTACGCCATCAAACCAACCTGGTTCGCCACCGAATCCATTGATATGCCAGAGTCCTTGCAGCATGACCTGAATCCACGTCGCGGGCAAAGGTAGTGCATGGGGATGCTGGCTGCGGATAGCGTCATGCAGACTGAATGGATGGGGCGCTGCCAGATTGAATGCGCCCTGAACGGGTAAGGTGAGCGCGGCTGCGATGGCGCGTGCGACATCGTCTTCGTGTACGCATTGCAGTTGCGGTAGTGGTTGCGGTAGATGGGGGTAAAAGGGGGTTTGCAGGATTTGTTTCAGCAAGGGCTGGGCGTGCGTGCCAAGAATGATGTGCGGGCGTAAGCGGACGATGTCGGGGTGATGTGCGTCAAGCCAGTGTTCCAGTTCGGCCTTGTGTTGAGCATACTGAAAACCGGCAATGGGTCGCAGAGGCGCTGATTCGTTCAGCATCATCCCGTGGCCGTATACGGAAGCGCTGGAAACATGGATGATGCGCGCCAGTGCTGGAACCATGCCGGATGCTGCGTCAAACCAGCGCTGTGAGACCGCGAGATTGATGTCGCGCATGGTGGTAAGTGGGGTCTTGCCGCGCAAGACGACCCAAGCCAGATGAATCAGCGCGTCATGTTTTGCCAACCAGGTTTCCGGGACAAGCGTGCGTAAATCGGCTTCGATGGCCTGGAAACGCGGGTGTGTATAGACCGGTCTTTGCCAGTCGATACCGGTGACGGATGAGACAGCCGGGTGTGAACAGAGTTGTGGCAGCAGGGCGCGGGCGAGACAACTGCTGCTACCGGTGAGCAGAACGCGCATACAGTCAATCGGTAAGAAAAGGCATCACATCGCTGGCGATGCAGTGCAGCGATTCTTGAATGGCGGCGCTGTCAAGCGCTCCGGCACCTACGGCGCACAACAGGTTGGTGATACCCGCTTCACGGTAAGCCTGTAATTTGTCGATGCATTCGGCTGGCGAGCCGACCACGGCCATACCGAATGTTTCCAGCAGTTTCAGGTTGATGCCCAGTTTGATGAGATGGCGGAAGCGCCCGAGATCGTGGAAATGTTCATAACTCGGATACAGTTGTTCCAAGACTGGTAATGTGGTGGACAACAATTGATGGTAAAACCATTCCAGTGCCGGTTTTGCCAATGCGCGGGCACGTTTACCGTCTGGCAGGCAAAACAGCCCCAAGGTCATTCCCGTCCGAGGGGCGACGGGAGATTGCCACGCGTCGCGGTAATGCCGAATATCCTGGCGCACCATCATCCAGGGTTTGAATGGCCCGGCCAGTACGCCGAGCTGTTCGCGTGCGGCCCACAGAAAAGAATCCGGACTGACCGCGGCCGTCCATAGTGGCGGGTGGGGTTGCTGAATCGGGTGAGGAACGACGGGTAGATTATTCAGATGGTAATGCTGACCCTGAAAATGGACGCTCGGTTGCGATAAACCTTGCCGCAGGATGGTCAATGCCTCCTGTGTGATGCTGCGGCTTTGTGCCATGTCGACGCCGAATGCCTGGTATTCTTGTGGCGAGAAACCGCGCCCGATGCCGAGTTCCAGCCGGCCGTGGCTCAAAATGTCCAGCGTGGCGCAACGTTCGATGACTTGTAACGGGTGGTGGTATGGCAGCGGTGTGACCGCCAGCCCTAACCGGATGCGGTCGGTGTGCTGGCTTGCGGCAGCAAGTATCAGATCCGGTGCGGCAGAATGTGAATAGGATGGCATGAAATGGTGTTCAACGAGCCAGGCGCAACCGTAACCGAGTTGATCGGCGAGTTTTATTTCTGCCAGCGTATCTGCAAAGGCTTGCGATTCCGAACGGCGTAGCGACGGTGGTTGCGAGATTTCGTAGAACAGGTCAAATTGCATGGACAATGGAAGAACGGGCTGAAAGCATCTCGATATGATGGCATAAAAATGAAAATTTTGCGAAATCATGGTGGTTGAATATTAAGGACGGTTCCATTGACAGTTCTATTGACGATTCTATTGACGGTTTTATTGGCTCGGCAAAACTGTTAACGTGCGAAATTGTTTACATGCGTAGCATTTGTCATTTGCTGGTAATGCCGTTAGAATGTGGACGTTTCTTACTGCTCATCATTAATTCTGTGTCCACTGAAAATCTGGTTGATATTCGCCGAGTCAGTTTTTCTTACCGCAACCGATCGGTGTTGCGGGAGATTTCCATGCAGGTGCCGCGCGGCAAAGTCGTGGCGATTATGGGCGGGAGCGGTTGTGGCAAGACAACCTTGTTGCGTCTGATTGGCGGGCAATTGCACGCCAATGCTGGGGAAGTGCTGGTTGGCGGGCAAAATGTGGCGCAACTGGACAATACTGCGCTGTATCGTTTGCGGCGCAAAATGGGTATGCTGTTTCAGTTTGGCGCGCTGTTTACCGATTTGACCGTGTTTGAGAATGTGGCGTTTCAGATGCGCGAACATACGGATTTATCTGAACAAATGATTCATGATATGGTGCTGATGAAATTGCACGCAGTCGGTTTGCGTGGTGCGCAGCAGTTGATGCCTTATGAATTGTCGGGTGGTATGGCGCGGCGCGCTGCGTTGGCTCGAGCCATTGCGCTCGATCCGATGTTAATGATGTATGACGAACCATTTACAGGACTTGATCCCATATCCATGGGAGTCATCGGCAATTTGATACGCCGTTTGAATGATGCTTTGGGGTTGACGTCGATTTTGGTGACGCATGATATTGAAGAGTCATTGAAAATCGTGGACTATGTGTATTTCGTTTCCAATGGCAGGATAGAAGCCGAAGGCACACCCGACGAGATTCGCGTGTCACAGCAGGCATTTGTGCATCAATTCGTTCATGCCGAGGAAGATGGCCCGGTACCTTTTCATTATCCCGCACCGGATTATGCGCAGGATTTGGGGATTACCGATATGAGGCAAGCTGGAGTGGGGCAGGCATGAAACCCGGTAACCCGTTTGTGCGGATGGGGCATGCCACGCTGGAAGGCATCTCTCGATTGGGTACCGCTACCCGCTTTCTACTACAGATTCTGTGGCGTTCGGGAACCAGTTGGCGGCGATTTCATCTCATTGTGCGCGAGATTTATTCCAGCGGTGTGTTATCGCTGATTATTATTGTCGTTTCCGGACTGTTTGTCGGGATGGTGCTGGGTTTGCAAGGTTATCAGACCTTGCGTACGTATGGCTCGGCAGAGTCATTGGGGGTGTTGGTCGCGTTGTCATTGGTGCGCGAACTGGGACCGGTGGTGGCCGCGCTGCTGTTTGCCAGCAGGGCAGGTTCGGCGATAACGGCCGAGGTGGGGTTGATGAAGACGACGGAGCAATTGCAGGCCATGGAAATGATGGCGGTTGATCCGATGGCGCGTATCATCGCGCCACGTTTTTGGGGCGGGGTGATTTCCATGCCGTTGCTGGCAGCGATTTTTTCCATGACCGGTATTTATGGCGGCTACATGATCGGTGTGCGATTGCTGGGTGTGGATGATGGTGCGTTCTGGTCGCAGATGCAGTCTGCAGTGGATCTTCGTGATGATGTGGTAAATGGTATTATCAAAAGCGTTGTATTTGGTTTTGTCATCACTCTTATTGCCTTATTTGAAGGGTATGATGCAGTGCCGACGGCAGAGGGTATTTCACGCGCGACGACAAGAACGGTGGTGACATCTTCTTTGGCGATTCTGGCGCTGGATTTCGTGTTGACGGCTTTTATGTTTAAAGGGGCATGATATTCATGGATAGAACCCTGCTCGATTTTTGGGTTGGCGTGTTTGTGGCAATTGGTTTGGCGGCGTTGTTTACCCTGGCACTCAAAGTGAGTAACGCCGACAGTTTTGATCAAGGGAAAACCTATACAGTCAAGGCCAGTTTTAACAATATTGGTGGCCTCAAGGTACGCTCACCGATAAAAAGCGCAGGTGTCGTCGTGGGTAGGGTGAGTGATATCCGTTTTGATAATCAGACGTTTGAGGCAGTAGTGGATTTTCGTCTGTCCGACAAATACCAGTTTCCAAAAGATACATCGGCTTCGATCATGACGTCTGGTTTGCTGGGCGAGCAGTATGTGGCGCTCGATGCAGGTGGCGATAGCCATAATCTGAAAAATGGTGACACAATACGTATTACCCAGTCAGCTGTCGTGCTGGAAAATCTGATTAGTCAGTTTTTGTATAACAAGGCAGCGGATAGTCCCAGTCAAGGTAATGCGGGCAACGCACCCAACTCAGGCAATGCCCCTGCTGCGGGAGTAAAACCATGAAGAAACTCAAACCAGATGGGCGTGCGATGAAAAGCATCGTGAAAAGTGTTCGGATGCTGGCCATGGGTTGCGTGCTTGGGGTATTGCCACAGATGGCGTCAGCGCAGGTCATTACGCTTGATCAGGCCGTGCGGATGTGTATGAATGTCGACCCCAGCATCAAGGAAAAGCGTGATTTGGTTGAAGCAGCCAGGGCTTTGCTGGAAGAGGCGCAAGGTCATCGCGGACTGATTTTTGATGCGAACATGTTTGAGGGGTTTGCGCCCGCCGTGCATGGTGGTTTTTATCAGGGTGGTGCTTATAGCGGCACGACGCCACGGGCAGACGGACCATTGCCAGATGGTTTGTCGGACTGGACTTCATTACAGTTTGCCGTCATCAAGCCCTTGTATACCTTTGGCAAAATTTCTGAATACAGCGAAGCAGCAAAAGCGAATATCGAGGTGCAGCATGGCGAAGTGCTGTTGCGTCAGGCGGAAATGATCAAAAAAGTCAAACGGGCGTGGTACGCCTATTTGACCGCGCGCGACATGCGTCGTTTGCTGGAGGACGTGCAGGGACATTTGAATGATGCGATTTCTCTGGTAAACAGTAATCTTGCTGCCGACAACGGGCAATCCAAACAGACCGATTTGTATGCGCTGCAAGCTGCGCAAGGTATGTTGTCAAAATATATCATACAGGCGGTTGCCGTTGAAAACATCAGTATGGATGGATTGAAATTACTGACTGGTGTTGACCCTCATACCGATCTGGAAGTGGCGGACGATAGCCTTACTCCTGTGCCGTTTCCCAAAGGAACTTTGCCTGACTTCAAGGCGTTGGCGGTGGCTGATCGCCCGGAAATGATGCAACTTGAAGCGGGATTGCGGGCACGGCGTGCGTTGGTGCAGGCTAAAAAAGATAGTCTTTACCCGAATATTTATGCCGGCATCATTGGTGAGGCAAATTACGCGTCCAACCGTACCATGTTGAATAACCCCTATCTGTATGATCCGTTCAATAATGTCGGATTGACGCCGGTTATTGGTGTGAAATGGGATCTGGAAGCCAGTGTGTTGCCGGCGCAGATCGCGGAAGAAAAGGCGAAACTCGACGCATTGAATGACAAGGCGCAGTTCGCGCAGGCTGGCATTCCGTTCGAGGTGTCAGAGGCCTGGTACCATTTACAGGCAGATTATCAGTCACAACTGGCGCTGGCAAAGGGGTCCGCTGCTGGACGGCGCTGGATGATTGCCGCACTGGCGGATTTCAATGCCGGACTGGAAAAGGCAGATAAGGTTGCCGATGCCTTGAAGACTTACGCGCTGACTCAGGCGGAGTATTTGCAGACCGTGGCCGATTATGATCTGGATGTGGCCGAACTGAACAAGGTAACCGGGCAGAATCGTTGATTTTCGGTTTCAGTGGATGTTATGAGTAAAGGATTGGGATATGCTGCGTATTTTTTTGCGATGTAGTTATGTGTTTTTGTTTTTGCTGGCATTTTCTTCAGCCAGAGCCAGTGATATTCCTCCCGACGTGCTGGTCAAGAATACGACCATGGAAGTTACCGGCATTCTCAAGCGCGATAAGGCGACATTTGCACAGGACAAACAAAAACTTTACAGCATGATTGATGCCAAGGTGTTACCGCACTTTGATTTTGC
>JAJYGL010000079.1 GCA_021790625.1 Pseudomonadota bacterium
GCTTGTTAGCCTGTGGAGAATTGGTGCAGTCAGGCCGTTCCGTGAAGCAGGAACCCACCGAAGCGACTCGCAAATCATCGCGTAGCGCCGTAGGAATCCCCTTTCTTTAGGGAGGGGAGGATGTCAAACACAAAGGAATGCCATGACGCTTATCGGTAATTTGATCTGGTTCATTTTTGGCGGCTTTTTCATGGGCTTGGCCTGGTGGTTTGCCGCCGCGCTGGCAGCCATCACCATCATCGGCATTCCATGGGCAATTGCCGCGTTTCGCATCGGCGCATTCACCTTCTGGCCGTTCGGACGGAAAATCGTCGAGCGACAATCCGGTCCCGTTACCGCCACAGGAATCGCACTGGGCAACCTGATCTGGGCACTTCTGGCCGGTTGGTGGTTGGCGCTGGGTCACCTGATGTCAGCTCTACTATGCGCCATCACCATCATCGGTATCCCCTTTGCGCTACAGCATCTCAAACTGGCCAGCCTGTCATTTTTTCCGTTCGGCAAGGAAATCGTCCCGAATACGGCATGATGCCGATCTCGCCATGCCTACGACGGCGTGCCGACCCAAACGCTCAATCAGACCGTCAAACGCAATACCGGCCGCTTCCCCGACGATTTCATATTCCAGTTGAACCAAGCTGGGAAGACAGCACAACATATCCCGGCCAGCACGCTTGAGCGCAATGCCGATTCCTTCTAAAATCCGTCGAGTCTCTTTATAATGTATTCTTATTGTATACTGGGAATGCGCTGATCGGACTCGCCAAAGCACTGTATTTGAGCCTGGATGAACTGATTTTCAGCAAAGACGAGCGAAGCCATCGAACGACCTACGATTGCAGTTCGAGGCGATTGGTCTGTTTGACGAACACGAAAAGAAGTTGCGCGTACCGTATTGAAAGGCTTGATCATGAAACATGAAGCCAAGCGTTCGGCATGGGTCAACTAACCATGCCGACCATATTGAGAATTGGATCTTACCGTTTTTATTTTTTTAGCCATGAACCCAATGAACCCCCTCATATCCACGTTGACCGGGACCAAATATCGGCAAAGTTTTGGCTAAACCCCGTAGCATTAGCGCGTAACACGGGATTCAACCCAAGAGATTTGACTCATTTACAGCGTATGATCAAAGCGCATCAAACAGAATTTTTGGAGGCATGGCATGGGTATTTTGGCTCTGAGCGCCGATGAAAGAGTGCGCGATGTTCACGCCACGGACGAGTTGTTGTCCGTGGATTTGATGGATGGCCGGACCATTTCAGTGCCGCTGATCTGGTATCCCCGCCTCGCCAATGCCACGCCCGAACAGCGGGCGAATTGGGAAATTTGTGGCGGAGGATATGGCATCCACTGGCCGGATGTCGATGAAGACTTGAGCACCGAAGGTCTGCTCAGGGGGGCGCCTGCCCCGCAATCAAGCGCAATCGGGTTGTAACAACCCTAACACCGCTAAAAACAAATGCCCCAGCGTACGTTGCCACAGCGGAGCGACCGGGGATTTTGTGTTTAAAAGCTAAGGAACCGCTGATCTATTCCCACATAGCCGCGACGGCGGCTTGGCGTGATGAAATGCAAGGCGTGGCTCGCAGTCAAGGGTCGTTCTCCTTGACAAGAGACGCAACGCGGCAGTTCGCTCGCCAAGCCCCGTCCCATACGGGTTGCGGTCAAATCGGGTGCTCGCTTTCTTGTACGGCTTGGCATCGTAGTCCCGGCTACGACCTGCGCCGTACGCGTCGCGATCTTCCCGATTTGGCCCGCAACGCGGCTCATGGAGGAATAAATCAGCGGTTCCCTAAATAGCAGCGGTTCCCTAGACCAGACCCTTTGCTTTTGCGGTCAAAAAACATAGATTAAAATGGATGGCACAGCGCCGAACGGTCATAAAGGGTTTCCGGTGCAATATCGATATTTCCCGGCCAGCACACCGTATCAAACGCAACATACGCCTGCCTGAACAGCGTCAGGTCTTTAAGGCGCTTGAAAACTCCTTTTTCAAGATAGAGCGTTACATCAAACAGACGCGTTTCCCCAGTACTGAATTCTACCTCAATCTGAAAATTTGAATGCGTACGAACTCGCAATACAGATTCCATGGTCACAACCCCTATTGTAGTGGCTCGATACGAAATTAAAAATACAGATAGATAATGATTCCGTAAAACATACTGATTGTTGGCATACCATTTCCTTCAGAATTTTATGCAGTGTAAAGACATGCAAGGTATACAACAAGGTTGATGCGTGATTAATCCCTTTGCATAAAACAAAATCAGCATGGGTGCGTGACAGCAACGTTCTCTCACAGCAAAACGGGCAGCCGAAGCTGCCCGTTTCCTTGTTGCCATTCCAGTCGCAACCGGCTTATACCGGCAGGCGATCAGAAGGTGTGCTTGATGCCCAGCGATACGGCGGAGATATTGGCGCCGCCAATTACTCCCCCAAACATCGCAACTGGATCGGTAGTATCAGCAAAGTTGTACATCGAACCCGCCTGGTTGAGGATTTCGGTGAACAGCGCATACACTTGTGTGTTCTTGCTGAAGTTATAATCGCCACCAATGGTCCATTGTTGCGCGCCGGTCGACGCACCTACAGCCGCACCCGTGTAGTGACCACCCAAGTTACCGTTGTACGCCGAGGTGGTATTATCGCTACCCGCATTGGCGTACGCCAATGCGATATCCCATGCACCCATGGAGTGCTTGGCCGACACATACCAGGTATCGTGACCCAGCAAGTTGGCGCCATTGGTGCCAAAGTTGTCGCTGGAGTTTTCATACAGAACCGACAATGTGGTGTCCATGATGCTGTATGCGGCACCCAGTTTGTATGCGCTATTGGACTCATTGGCCAAACCACCACCCAATGCAGACAGACTACCGTTGCCAGCGGCACCGAAATCGTGCTGTTCGTACGACGCAGTCAGGTACAAAGGGCCTGCGGTGTACATCGCAGCCAGCGAGTAAGCATCACCAGTGGTATTGTTGGCGTAAGCATTACCAGCAGTATTAGGAATAGCGCTAATCCCGGGTGTCCCCACATTGGTCGCATTACCAAACACGTACGCACCCACGACAGTCAACCCATTCATGTCTGGCGATACATACGCCAGCACTTGCGAGGGACGCAGATCAAAGTAACCGCTGGCGCCAGCGCCACCCAACAACCCGGAAGAGTTAGCACCATAACCACCGCCTGCAAGACCAAACGAACCGACCAGGCCGTTATAATCACCCAACGTGTCAGCAAACGGGTCCATCTGTGCTGTGGACATTTTGTATGGGGTGTCATGAATACCAACCAGTACGGTACCAGCAGTTTGACTGGACAAACCGACGAAAGTGTTGCGCTGGTTGTTGTAAGGATTGGCGCCGAAGGCATTCTGACTACCATTCACATTGTTGGCACCGTTGCCATTGGTATTGCCGCCGTTGACTGAAACACCCTGTTCAATTTGCCAGATGCCGGACAGACCGTTGCTCAGATCTTCCGAGCCTTTCAAACCGAAGTAAGAACCATAATCCGATACGCGACCGACGTTGTTGGTCGATTCAGTGCCCGAAGCGCTGGTGCCCACGTTGGTGGCATTATCAACACCGGCATCCAGCATGCCGTAGAGCTGTACTTCGCTACCGGCAGCAAACGCTGGCACGGAAATCAGGCTGGCCACGGCCAGCGCGATAAGTTTTTTGTTCATGAGAGTATTTCTCCATTCAAGTCTTCATTGACGCGCGGCCATATCAATCCCGGCTACGCGGTTTCGCTGATGGCATCGACAATGGTTTTGAAGCGGCACCAATGCCTCTACCCAGCAAACTTCCCCCATGGAAGTGAGCGCATTGTGCACCGCCGCGCGATTCGCAACAAGCGCACTGTCGTATTTTTGCAACAATCCCATTTTATCTCACGGATGCAAAAAATACTGTCGCGCACGTCCGATGGGCTCCCAAACTAAAAAGTATAACCCTGTTGCAAGCCGTCATCGTCGCCAATCCGGTCCAGCAACGCCAGCAGCGGGGAAAACTCGCGGTAACGGGCGGCGGTCGCACGCACGTAATGCAGCACGCGGGGGATGTCATTCAGATAGGCCGACTTGCCGTCACGCACATTCAGACGAGCGAAAACACCCAATACTTTCAGATGGCGCTGCAAGCCCATCCATTCCATATCGCGGTAGAACGCGCCAAAATCAGCGTGCACGGGCAAACCGGCACGGCGCGCCTCATCCCAGTAGCGTATCGCCCAATCGATCACCTGTGCCTCGTCCCACGCCACATACGCATCGCGCAGCAGTGACACCAGATCATAGGTAATGGCGCCGGCCACTGCATCCTGAAAATCCAGCACACCCAAACCCTGCTCCGTCACCATCAGATTACGGCTATGGTAATCACGATGCACCAGGACGGTGGGCTGCGCGGCAATGTTGTCGAGCAGACGGGCAAACAATACATCGAGCGCGGCACGTTCTGCCGTGGTCAAGGTCGCGCCGAGATGCTGTTCGAGATACCAGGTTTCAAACAATTGCAATTCGCGCAGCAAGCGCTCACGGTCGTATACCGGCACCACATCGTGCGGAATGATTTTCTGGATACCCAGCAAGGTCTGTATTGCCTGTAAATACAGGTCATGCGCAGGGTAGGTGTTCAGCGCCGCCAGAAAAGTCTCGTCGCCAAAATCACTCAGCACCAGCCAGCCTTGCGCCAGATTCGCCTGCACGATTTGTGGCACATTGACCCCGCCAGCGCGCAATAATTTTGCCACCTTGACAAAAGGCTGACAATCTTCCTGCTGCGGTGGCGCGTCCATCACGATATAATGCCGTCCATCGGCCAACTGCGCGCGAAAATAGCGCCGAAAGCTGGCATCGCCACTCACCGGTTGCAATACCGGTATTTGTTCGCCCCACACGGTCAATAACCAGGAAAACATCTCTTGTTCGCGTTGCATGATTTTTTGAAGTCCAGATTGCTGAAGGCGGATTCTAGCACCGTTTGGCCGCCTCCCCGCCACCTGCTACGCGCGTTTCCGCTGTTTTTCGTCTGCACGACCAGCTTGTCGGTTGCCGTCGCAGACGACAACATCGGCGCCACGACGACTACACAAAATCTGCCCGCCAGCGACACCCCCGTTCTGGTCACCTCCGGCGTACTGACTTTTCCGCAAAAAACCGACACTTCGCCACCAGTCTTCGTGCGCTCGGACGAAATTTCCGGCGTCGAAAACGCCTGGCTCGATGCGCAAGGGCATGTAGAATTTCGCCGTGGCGCAGCTGTCGTCACCGCCGACCATCTGCATTACACACTCGCTACCGACCGTGTCGATGCCAGCGGCAACGTCAACATCGATCAGCAAGGGCTCTCGCTCCATGGCCCATCACTGGGCATGTTCATGAAGAAGCAATTGGGGGCGATGCAATCGCCCAGCTACACCTACCTGAACCCAGGCCCGCTCGACCCTTCCGGGAAAGGCGTCAAAGAAGCGCGCGGCGACGCTGCCAGCGTCGAATTCAAAGGGCCTAACCATTATCAGTTGAATCAAACCACGTACACCACCTGTCGGGTCGGCGACAACGACTGGGCGCTGCACATGAAAGACCTGAATCTCGACACACAGAATCAGGTTGGCACCGCGCACGGCGTGGTACTGGATTTTTTGCAAAAACCCATTTTTTACACGCCGTGGATCAACTTTCCGCTCGACGATGCGCGCAAAAGCGGTTTTCTCGCGCCGGAATTCGGCACTACCAGCACCAGCGGCGCAACCTTTTCGCTGCCCTGGTACTGGAACATTGCCCCCAATTACGACGCCACCATTACTCCTACGATATACAGCAAACGCGGACTGGAAGCCGGTGGCGAGTTTCGTTATCTGACCGATAATTCCCAAGGCACCATCGATGGCAATTATCTGAACGACAAACTCACCGGCACCGCACGCTGGGACATTTTTGCTCAGCTCGACCAGACGTTTACGCCCAACCTGACCGGTCATCTGGTGTACCAGTCCGTATCCGACAGCAACTTTTTTACCGACCTGTCCAACAACCTCTACATGACATCGATGGTCACGCTGGATCAGGAAGCTTCGCTCACCTGGCATGGCTCATGGTGGCAACTGACCGGCGGCGTACAACAATTCCAGACCTTGCAAGACCCGGCGGCACCCATCATCCCGCCGTATGCCCGCATGCCGGAACTGACCTTCAGCGGCGACAAAATATTGAACAACGGGCTGGATTTCAATATGTACAGCGACGTCACCACCTTTGTTCACCCCACGCTGGTCAATGGTACCCGCGAGGTGTTTTACCCCAGCCTGAGTCTGCCGATGAGCAATTCCTACGGCTATGTCACGCCCAAAATCGGCCTCAACTATACCGCATACCAACTGGGACTAAACAACACCGACCCGCAATCGCAATACACCCGCACCCTGCCCATCATGAGCCTGGACACCGGGATGTACTTCGACCGGAATACGACATTCATGGGTACCCAATACCAGCAAACGCTGGAACCACGCCTGTATTATTTGTACATCCCATACCAGAACCAGAACCAGCTGCCCATTTTCGACACTGCCGCACTTGACCCCATCAACTACGCCACACTGTTCACGGAGAACCGCTTTGTCGGTTACGACCGCATCAACAACGCCAATCAAATCACCATGGCGCTCTCGTCACGCTTCATCGACAAAGCTACCGGGGAAGAAAAACTGCATTTTGCCATTGGCGAGCGCCTGTATTTCACCCCACAACTGGTCAACCTGCCGATTGTGAATGCCCTGGGGCAAGTCATTTCCAACAATGTCGTCACCAACAACGCCTTCAGCGACATTCTAGGCGACGTTGGCGGACAAATCACCGCAGACTGGCGCGCTGAAGCCATCATCAGTTACAACAGCCAGACCGGTCAGACCGACGACGAAAGTCTGGTCTTGAGTTATCAACCCACGCAAGGCTCGGTGATGAATTTAAGTTACCGCACCCTCGTCGGGCAGATCGACGAGATCGACTTGTCCAGCGAATGGCCGATAACACGCCGCCTGTATGGATTATTTCGCTACGATTACTCGATTCTGGACAAACAAGTTGTCCAAGGTTTGGCCGGAATCGAATACAATA
>JAJYGL010000218.1 GCA_021790625.1 Pseudomonadota bacterium
CCGTGGCTGAACCGCTCATGCAGGCGCCCATCGGTATTTTTGGCGGCACATTCGACCCCATTCATTTCGGCCATCTGCGGTTGGCCGAAGAACTGACCGAATCACTGGCGCTAAAACAAGTGGTCTTCATCCCTACCGGCTGGCCACCGCACCGCAATCGACCACAAACACCCGCCGACCATCGATTAGCCATGGCCGAGCTTGCCATTGCCGGTAACCCGCACTTTAGCATCGATGCCCGCGAAGTTCGCCGCACGACGCCGGCCTATACCATTGATACGCTCATCGCCCTGCGCGAACAATATGGTGACCAGCAACCCATTTGCCTTCTGATGGGTGCCGATGCATTTCTGGGTCTGCCCTGGTGGCGCCGCTGGCAAGAACTGTTCGACCTGGCACACATTGCCGTGGCCTACCGGCCCGGCTTCCCGCGCGAAAGCTGGCAGAGCAGCATGTCCGCCCTGCTACGCCAAACACTGGAAACGCGTTTGGGCAACGTACAAACGCTGCATGAAGCTGCAGCAGGACGCATCATCACCCTGTCAATCACTGCGCTGGACATTTCTGCCACCCATATCCGTGATACCCTACAGGCCGGGCGTAATCCACGCTACCTGTTACCAGACGCTGTTCTCGATTACATCCATACCCATCAACTCTACCCCGCGAACCCCGAATGAATACTGACCAAATCGTCTCCGCCGCACGAGAAGCCATTGAAGACATCAAAGGCAAAGATATCACTATCCTCGACGTGGCTGCCCAAAGCCCGATGTTCGAACGCATGATCGTCGCCAGCGCCGACTCTACCCGTCAGACACGTGCCATTGCCCACCATGTGCAAGAAAAACTCAAATCGCTGGGAGTACCCAGCAAGGGCAATGAAGGCTTGCGTTCCGGCGAATGGGTATTGCTCGATCTGGGCAGCGTCATCGTGCACATCATGCAACCCGCCGTTCGCCAGTATTACAGTCTGGAAACCCTGTGGCAAACGGGTGCAACACAACGTGACAATGGAACACCCTCACACAATTCATGAAATGGCAAATTCTGGCAGTCGGGCAAAAAATGCCCGACTGGGTTAACGAAGCAGTAGAAAACTATCGCAAACGCATGCCGCCCAACGCTCCGCTGACCCTGACCGAAATCCGGGCAGAAAAACGAACCGGCGGCAAAACTGTCGAACAGATCAAAGCTCTGGAACGCGACCGGATTCTGTCCGGCCTGCCGGCGCAATCCATACTGTGGGTGCTGGACGAACATGGAGAACAACTCACCACGCTAGCACTCACGGAAAAATTACGGACTGCCGAACAGAATGCGCACTCACTTTGCTTTATCATCGGTGGGGCCGATGGCCTGCACGACGACATAAAAATGAAAGCCGGCCAATTGATTGCGTTGTCAAAACTCACCTTGCCACATGGCCTGGCGCGCGTATTGCTGACCGAACAACTCTACCGTGCCATGAGTATTCTCCAACATCATCCCTACCACCGTGAATAAACTGCCTTCTCACGTCTGGCTGGCGTCACGCTCACCCCGCCGCCGCGAACTGCTCGCTCAACTCGGCATTGCCTGTGAAATCATCGACGTCAACATCAATGAATCTCCCTTGTCCCACGAAACACCGGAACACTACGTTTGTCGCGTGGCGCAAGCCAAAGCTCAAGCCGCATTCATTGCGGCCGAACACGACTGGCCGCTCATTACCGCTGACACCTGCGTCGTCGTCGATGATGTCATCCTCGGCAAACCAGGCAACGCCAGCAAAGCGCGCGACATGCTGCAACGCCTGTCCGGTTGCCAGCATCGGGTCTTGACCGCCGTCACAGTATATTGCCGTGACCGCTACCAAACAGTGCTCTGCACCTCACTGGTCACTTTCCGCTCGCTCTCCGCCGACGACATTCACACGTATATCGCCAGCGGCGAACCACTTGACAAAGCAGGCAGTTACGCCATTCAGGGTCTTGGCGCCCGCTTCATTCGTCACCTCGAAGGCAGCTATTCCGGCGTCATGGGACTGCCTTTATACGAAACAGCCGAACTGCTGTCCACCTGTCATGATTGACGGCGCTCCCCACATCCTCTAACCTATTCTCAATTCCTCCTCTGTGACCGGATTTCCTCATGACCGTCTCCATCAAATCAGCCGAAGACATTGCTGGCATGCGCATTGCCGGTCGGCTTGCCGCTGAACTGCTAGATTACATCACCCCGTTCGTCAAACCCGGTATTACTACCGACGAACTTGACAAACTCTGCCATGATTATCAAGTAAATGTGCAACACAGCATTCCAGCACCGCTCAATTATGCACCGGGTGGTCATACTCCCTACCCAAAATCCATTTGCACCTCTGTCAACCAGCAAGTCTGCCACGGCGTACCGGGTGACCGGTTGTTGAAACATGGTGATATCATCAACATTGACGTCACCGTCATTAAAGATGGCTGGCATGGCGATTCCAGCCGCATGTACTGCGTCGGCAATGTCGCCCCTCACGCCAAGCGCTTGTGCGAAATCACCTGGCAAGCAATGTGGCACGGCATTGAACAAGTGCGCCCGGACGCCACTCTGGGCGATGTTGGCCACGCCATCCAGGTGTTCGCTGAAGCGCAAGGCTATAGTATCGTGCGCGAATTCTGCGGCCACGGTATCGGACGCCGTTTCCATGAAGAACCGCAAGTTCTGCACTATGGACGCCCCGGTACCGGATTGCGTCTGCAACCCGGCATGATATTCACCATCGAGCCAATGATTAACGCCGGCAAACGTGACATCCGCCAGATGGGAGATGGCTGGACCATCGTGACCAAAGACCGCAGCCTTTCTGCACAATGGGAACACACCGTCGTCGTCACCGACACTGGTTACGAAGTATTGACCGTATCTGCGGCGACGCCTGCTCCCCCCGTATTCGTCACTGACAAGCATGCTTCGCTCGCCTGAACAAATTGCCGCCTGGCGCGATCAACTGTACAGTGCCCGCACCACGATCCGCCATAACTGGCGCTCAGGGGGCGCAGTACGCGCCATGCTACGGCAGCACAGCACACTCATTGATCGGCTGTTGGCCGATATCTGGCGCTACCATGACATCCCTGCCGAAGCTGCCCTGCTGGCCGTCGGCGGCTATGGCCGACGGGAACTGTTCCTGCATTCCGACATTGACATCCTGATTCTGCTGCCCGATGATCCACCGGCCCATACCGAAGCCACCATCGAACATCTGATTGGTTCGCTGTGGGACATCGGACTCGAAACTGGCCATAGCGTGCGTACGCTGGCAGACTGCCTCACCGAAGCAGAAAACGATCTGACCGTGCAAACCAACCAACTGGAAAATCACTACATCACCGGCAACCGCAAACTGTTTCAGCAATTCCGCACCAGCAGCCTCAAGCAATTGAACCCTCAAAGTTTTTTTGATGGCAAACTGGCAGAACAAGACCAACGCCATGCCCGTTATCATGACAGCACGAGTCAACTGGAACCCAATCTGAAAGAAAGCCCCGGCGGTCTGCGCGATTTGCACAACCTGCGCTGGCTGGCTCAGGCCACTGGCATCGGCGCCGAGTGGCAAGATTTCATTCCGGCTCAATTACTCACGCGCGACGAAGTACGCCAGATCAAACGTTTGGAATCCTTTCTGTTCAACTTGCGTGCCCGTCTGCATGAACTGGCAGGCCGCCGTGACGACCGGCTACTGTTTGCCTGGCAGACCGCGCTGGCTGAACAATTCCATCTCGCACCGCAAGTCAACCGACGCGCCAGCGAACGCCTCATGCAACAATTTTATCGGGCGGCCAGAGCCATCGAACAATTGCGTGACATTCTACTGCCCAGCCTGCGCGCACGCGCTTTTGGCAACCCGGATTTACTGGCCATCCCGCTCAATACGCGCTTCCATATTCAGGACAACCGGCTCAAGGCCATCGACGACCAACTGTTTGAACGCGAGCCGGACGCCATTCTGGAAAGTTTTTACCTGTTGCAGCAACACCCGGAACTCTCCGGCATGAGCGCCTCCACCCTGCGCAGCCTGTGGCGCGCGCGCTACCGTGTCGACCACCAGTTTCGTCGCAACACGCGCAACCAGACATGTTTTATGCAATTGCTGAAAGGCCCCTACGCGGTCACCCGCACCCTGCGCGACCTCAACCGCTACGGCATTCTGGGTCGGTATATTCCCGTCTTTGGCCGCATCGTCGGTCAAATGCAATACGACCTCTACCATATCTATACTGTCGATGAACACACGCTGACCGTTATACGCAACCTGCGCCGTCTGACTGTTCCAGAGCTGGCGCACGAATTTCCGCTTGCCAGTCGGCTCATCAACCATTTCCAACAACCCGAACTGCTCTACCTTGCCGCCCTGTTTCACGATATCGCCAAAGGTCGTGGCGGCGACCATGCCCAGCTGGGTGCCATCGATGCACGCCGTTTCTGCCAATTACACCATCTTGGTACAGCAGAAACAGAACTGGTAACCTGGCTGGTACGCGAACACCTGTTTTTTTCTGCCACCGCACAAAAACAAGACCTGAGCGATCAGGAAACCATCGAACGCTTCGCCCGCCGCATGCCGAGTGAACGTCATCTGATCGCGCTATACCTGTTGACCATTTGCGATATCCGTGGCACCAGCCCCACCGTCTGGAACGCCTGGAAAGCCAAGCTGATGGACGAATTATTCTACGCCTGCCGCCGCCAGCTTGCCCACGACGACAGCCAGCCCACCGGTAGCGATGTCACCAAACGAGAAGCCTCCCGGCTATTGCGCCTGTACGGCCTTTCGCCACACACTGAAGACGCCCTGTGGCAACAACTGGAAGACAGTTACTTTCTTCGCCATACCGCCAATGAAATCGCCTGGCACACCCGCCGTTTATGGCACAGTGTCCAGACAACCAAACCCATCGTACGCGCCCGCCTGTCGCCCGACGGCGAAGGCATACGCACCCTCATCTACATGCCGGACACACCCGGCCTGTTCGCGCGTATCTGCGCCTTTTTCGACAAAATCCGCTACAACATCGTCGATGCGCGCATTCACACAACTCGCCATCATTATGCGCTGGATAGTTTCACCATCCTCGATCCCCAAAACCAGGGCACTACCTACCGCGATTTCCTGAGTTACATTGAATACGAACTCGCCCGTTATCTGGAATCCGGTTCACCCATTACGGCTCCATCCCGCCCCCGTTTGAGCCGACAGTTGCGACACTTCCCGCCCGCCGCCGAAATACAGCTGCGCCCTGATGAAAACGATCATTTTCATACCCTGCAACTCACTGCCGGCGATCGCCCCGGCCTGTTGCTGGCGGTTGCGCAAATTTTTGACCGTTACCAGATTCACCTGCAATTGGCCAAAGTCAGCACCAACGGCGAACGGGCCGAAGACACTTTCCTTATTTTTGGCGACGGCCTGACCCAACTGCAAACCCGCACCCAAATGGAACGTGACTTGCTGCAAACTCTGACCATTGTGCCGGTCTGATTCCACCATGCCGCCATGGGTCGCATGGCAGCATGAAGGCGACGGGGTTCCGTTCAAACCCTACAAGTGATACACCATCTGATTACGACCGGACGCTCTGGCGGCATGCAATACCCGCTCGGCATGCCACATAAAAGTTTCCATGTCTTCCTCTGGTAGTTTCTTGCTCACCAACCCAATACTGACAGCAACATTCAAGGCGCCCGCTTTGGTCGGTATGGCAACGGCAGACAGCAAGTGCATCAACCTTTCGGCCAGTGTTTTTGCCTGCTTTTTGGTACAACCGGATAATAGCGCGGCAAATTTTTTGCCTGCATCGATGCAAACCAAAGACGCCTGTTCGTGCAGGATATCCTGCATGCGAGTAATCAAGGTGCGCAAAACCAGCTCAGCCACAGCATGTCCATGGCGATTATCAATATCATGCAAACCATCAATCGCCATCATCAGCAACATCGCCGGCATGACCGGGTCAAACGGTTTCTGGAACACCTGCGTCATTTGTTGTTGCAAATAGAGTGGATTCGGCAATCCGGTCAGGTTATCCGTCATTTCCTGCTGCTGCAACTGCCGTGCCAGATGACGATCGGCCGTCACATCATGGAACAGCCACAAACGCCTGTCGCTATCTGCCACCGGATGGGTATCCACTGCCAAGGTCATCGCTGGCAATGACCATTCGCATTGTATTGATGCCTGGATATCCTGTTGCAAACCAGCATACAGACGCTGCAATTCTGCCCGGTTGCTGCACACAGACAGCATACTGTGCAGGGTATCAGCCACTTCACCTGGCGCCAGTTCGGCGGAAGGCAGATGAAACAACCGCAATGCTGCCGGATTCATGCGCCCGGTTTGTCCGGCAAGGTCTGTCACCATCATGGCCAATGGCTGCGTGTCAAACAGGTCACGAAAAACAGCACTCTGCGCGCGCTGGCGTTGTAATAAACGATGATTTTGCAATAGATGTCCAGTTAGATTCGCCAGCGCCGTGAAACGCGGCGTATCCATATCCTGGCTTCCGGCAGGCGCTTGCAACCAGAGCAATAACCACAAACTATCCGGCGCACCAGGCGTAGGGCAGGCAAAAAAGCGCATTTGCGTCGGCGGTTGCGGTAAACGGCAGGCAATGGCACTGGGCAAAAAATCATCGGGGCGCTCGGTTGATAAATGAAAATCCTCTACCACCAACGATGGATCACTGGACAACAGCCTCGCCACGCCATTTGCCGCCACATCAATCAGCACAGAAAAATCAGCGCCACTCTCCGCGCGGGCTAACGCCATCAACGCCAAAACCGCCTTGCCAGAGACATCGCTATCCTTAACGTCAACCGGCACCTGGTCAGCTTCCACGTGCATTGCCCGTTCTGACGCCTGATCCGGCGCCGGATCCGGCGCCCTCATGGTGCCGCCTCATGAAACGGAATATCAAGGCATCCGGCCAACACCGGTTTTAACAACTCGGGTTGAGTGACGTGAGGCAAATGCCCCGTCACCGGAATGCTGTCGAGCGTCGCATGGGCAATTTGCCGCTTCATGGTACGAACCGCAGCCAGCGGCGTGAGCGGATCCTGCTTGCCATGTAAAATATGCACCGGCACACGAATACGC
>JAJYGL010000192.1 GCA_021790625.1 Pseudomonadota bacterium
CGACTGCATCGGACAAAGCGGGATTCACATAAATACGCCGACATTCACGATCGTAGCGTACGATGGTATCCGGCGAATTCTCAATCAGCGTACGCGTCTCCGCCTCTTTCGCGGCCAATGCTGCCGTTCTGTCCGCAATTTTTTGCTCCAACGACGCGTTGATGTCATGAATCTCGGCAATGTTTTGCGAAATTGCCTTGTCCATCGCCATGAAACCCCGCGCCAATTCACCCAACTCATCCTGACGCTGTTGCGCTTTATCCACCAACGTTCGTTCATCTGCGGACAATCGCCCCACAACGTCAGCACGATTGCCGCTGGCCATATCACGAAATATCCGGATCAACAATGTAATCGGCCGAGTCAACGACGAGGCAAAGTACCATGCCATGGGCAAAATCAACAAAATACTACCCAGCGCAATCCACCAGAGGATACCAATCATTTGCCAGATGTTTTTATTGACCACTTCCATCGACTGCAACAAAGCAATGGAGCCAATCACACCATGCTCCCCCGACAAAGGCAATAAACACTGATAGTAACCATTGCGTTGAATGGTTACTGTATTGAACAACAGATTTCCCAGCGCCAATGCCGTGTGATCGGCATTCCGGTTCAGGTGGCGATACGCCGGCATGTCACCCATATCCAACGTATCCCCGTCAAAAATATTGATACGGGCTCCGGTCAAGTGCGCAACCTGTTGAATATAGTCCTGATCGAATGGCAACACGGCATCCACAAAACCCAGCGGCACCATGACCGGCTTTCCGGTGCTCATTTCGAACACTTTTCCCATGATGGGCACTTCAGCGCGGATCACCAGCTGGCCATCCATTTGCGCGTAAAACACCCTTTCCTCCGCAGGCGGCGTTTCGTCGAACTGCAATGACAATTTTGGCCGAGTAAGTGCTTCCGTCTGCCAATGCAGCCTTCCCGTCCGATCCACATTCGCCACTTGCGCGCTACCCGCCGAAAACACTGGCACAAATCCTGCCTGCCAATTCGTATTATCGTGCCGGGCAAACACCAGCAGATGCCCGGCCATGTCATAAATAGCCAGTCGAGGAATATTTTTCGTCGAAGCAACCCAGAATGCATCCTGCGCCAACTGCTGGTATGTTCCCAACAAAATTTCACGATCCAGATTCGCCTGTCCATAACTGGTCAGATACCAGATATCTGTACCCAGATTTTTTTGGCTCGCCAAATCGTAGGCAGCCGCTTGCACCCGATCGCGGCGAAGATTCAACGCCACATCCATCACGTTTGCCGCATTGTTCAACCACCGATGCGACTCGTCCAGATACTGTTGACGAATCACGATGGAAACGGCACCCATATATGCCAGCGACATCAATACAACAAACGACAGAACGCCCAGCAGAATCTTGTTTTTGAGTGATAATTTCATTGGAACAGCCGATTCGCCGATGTATGGACGATGGTAGCGCTACCTGGCGTCCAGGAAAGAACCGGCGTGTCGTTTCGTGGTGCAATGGACGCATTCATGGGATAACTGCCCACATTCTGCTCGTCGACCATGCCCAGACGCACCAAAACGGTATCCGGCATCCGTCTGCGCCGTTTTTCCAGATAATCCACCACCAAATCCGTGACCACTCTGGCCTGACTGACCCCTTTGGTATCGCCAGCTGCAACGATTTCGCCCCGGCGCAGCATGGTGGCGATCTCATCAGTCAGGTCGTAAGCCACCACCCGGATATGCGTCTCCAGGTGCGCCTTGCGAATCGGTAACACCGCTGCCGGAGCGCAACCCGTACAACCAAGAATATAGTCCAGATGCGCACCATATTGTGCCAGCACCTGTTCTGCCAATTGCGTCTGCGTGATACGTTCGCTGTCTCCATACCGAATCGTGACCACATGAACCGGTAGCGGGGCATTCTGAATCGCTTGCAACGTTCCTTGCACTTCTCCCTGCACCCAGCCTGCATCAGCGGGCCCCGGCAACAAGGCAACCGTCACAGCCTTCAATCCGCGCCGTTGCGCATCCGCTATCATCCATCGGGCGGCATTCACCCCCATTCCATTCATCGAGGTCGTCACCTTACTGATTAACAGGTGGCTGCTGCTGTCATTGGCCAGTTCAAAAACCGGAATACCCGCTTTCCGTGCCTGCCTGATGGCCAGATTATCGCCCGTCAGGCTAATGGGCGACAGCACAATCGCATCGTATTTTTTTAAGGCGACCAATTCATCCATTTCGCGCAACTGACCGATCAAATCGTCATAACCCTCCGCAGGAATGATATCAACCGCCACCCGCAACCGGCGCGCTTCGTTGATGACGCCATACGCGCAACCCAACCAGTACGGGTCGTTCAAATGCGGGAAAAGATAGGCAATATGCCAGATTCTGCTGGCTGGTTTGGTCATGGTAAATACTTCATGCTTAACCTGCCCGCGCAGCAATTCCTACTCAACCGTTCCACGCAAATGAGGTGGCAGTTGCAGCACGTCCACTGGAACCGGCGCAAACCCTTGTGCGTGCGCCATGACACTGCCAATCAGCATCAGCCAACTTATCAAGCCGATTTTTGCGTGCCACATCATGCACTCCCGCCAGAAAACCCAATCAAACCCCACGTCCATGTTGTTTCTCAACATCAAAAACAACAGTCATCATGCTGCCGCCACGCGAGCAAACGCAATTGTACCCTGCCTCTGCCCTGAAAGACATTCCAGTCCAATTGATACAACGCACAGATCTCTTCTGGCAATCTGTCCGTACACTGAAACAAAATGGCATCCCACCCCTGCCCAGCCATGCCAAGTTGTAACTTCAAATGTCTGTCTTTGAGCAATTGCTGACTTTTCACTTGAAACACACCCTGAAATACCGGCACTGGAAACCCTTGCCCCCAAACCTGCCGCGCAATGGCCTGCGCCAATTCGTCCGTTATCTCGTCTGCGGCCAAACGGGCATCCACCAACAATTGCGCCTGCAAATCTTCTGCAGACAACATACTGCGCGCTGCCTGTTCAAAAACCGCTGCAAACACCGCAAAATCGTGTTCGGCGATACTCAATCCCGCTGCCATGGCGTGTCCGCCAAACTTGACGATCAAACCTGGTTCACGCTTGGACACCCAATCCAGCGCATCACGCAGGTGCAATCCAGCAATCGAACGCCCGGAACCTTTTATTTCGCCCTTGTCGCCCCGGGCAAAACAGAGGGTTGGTCGGTGATGGCGCTCTTTCAACCGCGAGGCAAGAATACCAATCACACCAGCATGCCAGGCCGGATCAAACAATACCAGGCTATAACCCAGTTTATCCGGCTCAGGCAAACACACCTGCTGCTGCATGCTCTGCTCGATTTCGCGTCGGTCTACATTCAACTGATGTAACTGTTCCGCACATAAGACGGCTTCCTTGTCGTCATCAAGCAACAAACAGGCAATTCCGGTAGACATATCATCAAGCCTGCCTGCGGCATTCAGTCGAGGGCCGATCATGAAACCCAAATCACCCGATGTCGCTCTTGCGATATCGCGCCCACTGACGGCAAACAATGCCCGAACTCCTGCGCAGGCACGACCAGCACGCATACGGCGCAACCCCTGCTCCACCAGAATCCGGTTATTGTGGCCCAACCGAACCACGTCAGCTATCGTCCCTAAAGCCACCAGATCGAGCAAACCA
The DNA here is from genome assembly GCA_021790625.1 of Pseudomonadota bacterium. Taxonomy (GTDB): domain Bacteria; phylum Pseudomonadota; class Gammaproteobacteria; order Burkholderiales; family Sulfuriferulaceae; genus Sulfuriferula. The sequence continues at coordinate 3,673 of JAJYGL010000192.1, forward strand.
GACAGATTGATAACCTCTGGCAAGCATCCGCGTTCACGCAGCACCGCACGGGTTGCCAACAACACATAAAACATCACGCCGACCCCAGCCAGCGACTTATCCTCAAACGGACAGTCCTGCTGATTCGGATTCACAATCACAGTATCCGGCACTTCGTCACCCGGCAAATGGTGATCCGTCACCAATACCCGGATACCCAACGCCTGCGCGAGACGCACCCCTTTCCGGCTGGACATGCCATTATCCACGGTAACAATCAACTCTGGCCGTGGCTGCCGCTGCACTACCTCACGCACCACGTCTTCGGACAGACCGTACCCGTGCACAAACCGGTTAGGCACCCAATAATCCACCGTGAGTCCAAACAGTCTGAATCCGCGCACAGCCAATGCGCAAGCGGTTGCGCCATCCGCATCGTAATCCGCCACCACCAGCACGCTGATTTGCTGTTGCACCGCGTCAGCCAGCCAATTCGCTGCAAGATGAATATTTTTTAACGTCTGCCAATGCAGCAACGCCGAAACATCGCCATGTAATTGCGCAGTATCTGTAATTCCCCTGGCCGCAAAAATCCGTGCCAATACCGGATGCACGCCCACCTGCACCAGCTTTTCCGCGTCTGCGACAATATATGGCCGCCATACCAATTCTGCCAAGCCCGCCCCCTTTTTACCAAAGGAAGCGCTGATTAATTCTCACATGGTCATGACGGCGACCTGGCGGAGTTAATTCAGCGCTTCCAAACCACACAACGCCATTGAGTCCACGATAAAACCATGCGTATAATACCCAGTCAATCTGCCCGAAGAAACAGACCCTGCATGTCTAAACAGGACCGCCTCTCCGCCACGAATCGCCCCGTTATCAGAGCGCACCACGTCAACACGACGCAACAGCAGGACACCATCGCCACCCATGTGTTGAACACCATCAGCCAACAGGAAGAACCCTCTTCTACCGCGCTGCTGGACAGGTTGCTATTACGCGACCCTTTATATAACAGCCATGGTCAGATCATCGGATTTGAAATCGTATTGCGTGCCCGTTTAGGCGAGATGGCGCCCAACGACGCCTCTTTGCGAGAAGGCGACGATGCCACGTTGATTGCCGCACTATACACACTGACCGAACAAAACAAAACACCGGAATATCCGCTGTTGGCGACGATTGATGCCATGTCGTTGGCACACAAAGACATCAACTGGCTACCGGCCAGACACATTCTGTTTGCGATTAATGTGCCTCCCGTGCCCGACAGCAAACTCCTGCTGCTCATCAAAAGCCGTCTGGCGTCCGGATTTCGCCTGTTGCTCAATGTCACCGATAATATCCGCGTCCCACACACACTAAAAGGCATCCTGCGCGAAGCACGAATAGATGTCTCCAGCGTCCACTGCCAGCAACTGGAAAACTGCGTCAGCCAATTACAGCAACAAGGCATCGCTACCATTCTGGCCGCCAACGTCCACCATCAGGAAATGCAGGAATTCTGCATCAAACTGAAGTTCGATGCCCTGCAAGGAGAATTTTGCCAATATATTCCACCCGGACAAACCTCGCCCATCGCCATCAATCGCCTCGGCGTGCTCAACCTGATCGACCAACTGATGGCCAACCACGAATTGAGCAGCATCGAAAGCACCCTCAAAACAGACCCGCGTTTATGTTTCCAAATGCTGGCCTGCTTACCGGAAACAGACAAAAAATCATACACCATTCAAAATGTTGGACAAGCAATCTCGCTCCATCAACGTGACGGCCTGTACCGATGGCTGACCATGCTGTTGAAAATCGCCACCGAATCCAGCGCCAGCGTGCGACAGATTCAGCGCCGTGGATTGCAACGTGCGCATTTCATGGAAATTGTCGCGAGCAACAACCTGCAAAACATTTCCCCACAAACTGCCTGGCTCGTCGGCCTACTTTCAGTCTGTGATGCACTATTGAAACGCCCGCTAACAGAATGCCTTGACCTGCTACCCCTTGATAAAACCATCAAACTTGCCTTGCTCCAGCACAGCACAGCAGCAGGGATGCTGCTAAAGCTTGCCATCGCCACAGAAAAATCGGATCCGGTTGCAGTTGAAACACTGGCCGCCCAATGTCTGGTCAATATGGAAACGGTTCATATTGCCACCATCCAGTCGCTGGTCAGCGCAGAACACGCCATATTCTAACCGACTTGCTAAGGAACCGCTGATTTATTCCTCCATGAGCCGCGTTGCGGGTCAAATCGGGAAGATCGCGACGCGTACGGCGCAGGTCGTAGCCGGGACTACGATGCCAAGCCGTACTGGCAAGCGAGCGCCCGATTTGGCCGCAACCGCCTCGTTGATAACGAGCAAAACATGCTCGGCGGGACGGGGCTTGGCGGGCGAACTGCTGCGTTGCGTCTCTTGTCAAGGAGAATAACCCTTGACTACGAGACACGCCTTGCATTTCATCCCGCCAAGCCGCCGTCGCGGCCATGTGGGAATAGATCAGCGGTTCCCTAAATATGCTGACACGCGTATCATAACAACCCATGTCAACTCATTATTTCTTTACACCATGATGACGCGCCCACCACGCAGCCTGATCCTCCTCTTTATCCTGTCATTCCATACCGCGGCGACTCTTGCAGATAGCAACGCTTCTTCCGGTACCACGACGCCATCGACGACCAACAGAATAGAGCATGATATCAAACATGGCGTCGAGGTCGGTATTCATGGCGTAGATCATGGCATGAAAGTCGTCACTGGCGGCATCGAGAAAGGTGCCAAAGCCACCGAACACGGTATAGCGCATGGCGTACAAGCCACTTCGCGCGTCGTCGGCAAAGTAACAAAAAAAATCGGGATTACCTCGAATTCCACGTCCGCTCCCACAACGGCCAAGCCGTGATTCCGGACAGCATACCTGACCACCCGAATGCCCATGGTAACAAATTGTTACAATTTAATGTCCCGATTTATACCCTGATGTGACACATCAACCCGATTTTTGTGCCATGATAATGGGGTCGTTGCTTCCGCCCGGTTATTTTGCATGTACACGAAACTGGCCATTTTGAGTCTGCTGTTTTCTGCTACGCTGTGGACGCCATTCGCTCGCGCAAATAACAGGTTGCGCCCGGGCATACAACGCGTATCACACACCATGCCTGCCAACCGCGGAAGATTCGCCAATTCCAACCCCCGGATTGCACCGATGAAACACGCTGACAGTCAGGCGTTTTCTGCCCCGCGCAACAACCCAGGATACGGTTACGGGTTCGAGCGCCGACAACAGCGCAGACTCCAGCAATAATGATTTAATCCGCAACCCGGCTTATGGAGGAATGAATCATTGGTCTCGTTTCAACCAAAATAAGCCTGCAATACTTCTTCTGGTCGCCCGTCGGCACGAATCCGGCCATGCTCCAGCCACAACACCCGCGTGCAGACATCC
>JAJYGL010000026.1 GCA_021790625.1 Pseudomonadota bacterium
ATTGTTCCAGCGCCCAAACCAGACGGTCACGCTCGCCAGTCGGGGGCATACTGCCCCCATGTTCCTCATGGCCCGCTTGCCACTCCCGGGTATGCTCCCGCGTGCTGACAGGCATGCTCACCGGCGCAACGTGCCGCTCGATTTCATGCTCAGAGGGAAGATCGCCCTGCAACATACGTGACAGGCAACGATCGTGCTGGCATAAAAAATCGACATCCCGAATCGTATTGCCATGGGTCATCGTAGCAGTACGCTCAACACAGTTTTCCAGTTCGCGCACATTGCCCGGCCAGCCACAGTTGAGCATGACTCGCATCGCCTCCGGTGACACCTGCAATTGTCGCTGGTTATCACGATTGAAACGGCTCAAGAACATCTCGACCAAATAGGGGATATCTTCCCGCCGCTCACGCAACGGCGGCAAAAAAATTCCCACCACGTTGATACGATAATACAAGTCGGCACGAAAACTGCCATCCATGACCGCTTTTTCCAGATGACGGTTCGTTGCAGCAATCAAGCGCACATCGACGCGAATTGAGCGGTTGCCGCCCACGCGTTCGAACTCGCGTTCCTGCAATACCCGCAACAATTTGGTTTGAAACGCAGGCGAAATATCGCCGATTTCATCCAGAAACAGCGTGCCGCCATGTGCCTGCTCAAAACGCCCCTTGCGTTCCCCTTGCGCGCCTGTGAATGCCCCTTTTTCATGCCCAAACAATTCCGATTCGAGCAAAGTTTCTGACAAAGCCGCACAGTTGAGTTTGATGAATGGCCCCTCTTTACGAGAGCTGAGAAAATGAATCGCGCGCGCGATGACTTCCTTGCCTGCACCGCTCTCGCCACGCAACAGGACTGTTGCCCTGCCCGGCGCAGCCTGATGCACCTGAGCAAACACTTCCTGCATGCTCTTGGAATATCCCACCACATTGTCCAGGCTATATTTGCCGCGCAATTCCGTCTTCAGGCGGCGACTTTCCTGTAACAGCGCATCACGCTCTGCCGCCACGCCCTGCTGCAAACGCACGGTTTGACCAATCAGGTTGGCCACCATGCTCAACAACATGACTTCTTTCTGAAATGAACGATGGCGCTGATCAGCCAGATGATCGATACTCAACACACCTATGACTTTGGTATTGTGTTTGACTGGCACACCAACAAACGACACCGGTTTGTCACCCAAGCCCTCCAGCGATCCGGTGCGATTCAGATACTGCGGTTCGGCAGCAATATCATGCAACACTACCGGCATACCGGTTTGCAGGATTTTTCCGGTAATTCCTTCTCCCGGCTCGAAACATCCGCGCCGAAATTCTTCACGACTCAAGCCGTGCGCAGCCACCAACCGTAATTCACCGGAGCTCTGCAACAGACTGACCATGCCACGCCGGATATCCAGATAATTCGACAACACATTGAGGGTCTCCCGCAATGTTCGCGACAGATTGAGCGAAGAACTCAGAATCTTGCTGATTTCATAAATTGTCAGCAATTCCCGATCCTGTCCAATCTCCGTTTTATTGGTTGTCACCAACTCTCCAGCACACATCGTGTCCATCATTCCATTCCTTTTATCCGATTTGTTTATCCGATCTGTTTCTTGTCCTCCATCATTTTTCTTCGTATTGAATGCAAGAAAACACGCCACCTATCTGCGCGACCATCTGTCGATTCGACAGCTTCTCTGCATGCTGCCCAGCGTTGAAAAACGTCATGAGCGCAACCAAAATCGAGACTAAAAATTCAAAATTTACAAACAGTAAATGAAGATTTTCAGTCACTTTTCAATCACAGAATCTTGCGCAGAATCTTGGCAAGCACAATCGTTTTTCAACGATTTGTTAAAAACAATCATACACACAAAACCAACAATTACAACGCCATTTGTCGCATTCGTGCGAAACACAAACGGCCATGAACGATACAGCAAGCAAGTTTCAAACCAGCAAACAAGACAAAAATATCCAATAAATCAATTTAATAAATCATCACAAAAATACCATGTTATTCATTGTGATGCTCGCTGGAATCTATTTTGCTTGTCTATCGTCTGCCAGATGACGTGACCCAAGAAAGAACCCGTATGCCCATTTTTGAATATCACTGCACCAATTGCAATCAGACCTGTGAGTTGCTGATCCGTAATGCAACCGTCCCCATATGCCCACATTGCCAAAGCGAGCATCTCGCTCGACTGCTTTCCATGCCTGCTGCACCCGGCAAAAGTAACGCCATTATCCAGCGAGCGCGGCAACAAGCCGCGCGCGAAGGGCATTTCAGCAATTACGCTCCCGGCGAGCGCAAAAAAATCCGGTGACAAATGAACATTTTGTCGAGATTACAACAATCGCAACAAGAAAAATGTCGCCAAAATATATACTATCCTATTGAATATAAATATCTTTATTGCATGGCATGCTATTTGCATAATACCAACCAGCTCCATTTGACAGGATTAACGATCATGACAGGCAAGCGCATCATCTATCTGGATTATTCCGCCACAACGCCGGTTGATCCCAGAGTGGCAGAAAAAATGATTCCCTGGCTGACCGAGCAGTTTGGCAACCCTGCCAGCCGTTCGCACGCGTTTGGTTGGGCGGCGGAAAAAGCCGTTGAACATGCCCGCGAAGAAGTAGCAGCTTTGGTCAACGCGGACCCAAAAGAAATCGTCTGGACTTCGGGTGCGACCGAATCGAACAATCTTGCCATCAAAGGCGCTGCCCACTTTTTGCGTTCGCGTGGCAACCATCTGATTACCATGCTAACCGAACACAAGGCTGTTCTGGATACCTGTCGCGAACTGGAACGGGAGGGTTTCGAAATTACTTGGCTGGCACCACAGGAAAACGGCCTCATCAATCTCGATCAATTCAAACAGGCGATTCGCCCGGAAACCATATTGGCTTCAATCATGTTGGTCAACAATGAAATTGGCGTCATTCAACCCATCGACGAATTAGGTGAAATTTGTCGGGCGCGTGGTGTTTTGCTGCATGTGGATGCGGCGCAAGCCACGGGGAAAGTGGCCATCGACCTTCGTACTTCCAAAGTTGATCTCATGTCGTTTTCCGCACACAAAACCTATGGGCCAAAGGGCATTGGCGCCCTTTATGTCCGCCGCAAGCCACGTGTACGACTGGAGGCACAGATGCATGGTGGCGGCCATGAACGCGGTTTGCGTTCCGGCACGCTGGCCACACACCAGATTGTCGGCATGGGCGAGGCCTATCGTCTCGCTCGCGAAGAAATGGAATGGGAAAACAAACGCATTCGCCTGCTTCGCGACCGTTTGCTGGCCGGACTGCTGTCCATGGAAGAAGTTTATGTCAACGGCGACATGCAGCAGCGTGTGCCGCACAATCTGAACATCAGCTTCAATTATGTCGAAGGCGAATCACTGCTGATGGCCGTCAAGGAAATCGCCGTCTCCAGCGGCTCAGCCTGTACCTCGGCCAGCCTGGAGCCGTCCTATGTCCTGCGCGCTCTGGGACGCAGCGATGAACTCGCGCACAGTTCCATCCGATTCAGCATCGGACGTTTCACCACCAGCGAAGAAATTGACGACACCATTCAGTTGATGCACAGCAAGGTTGCCAAATTACGCGCCCTATCGCCGCTTTGGGATATGTACAAAGAAGGTATTGATCTTGGCAGCGTCAAGTGGGCGGCACACTAACCATTCACATTCAGGAGCCACCATGTCCTACAGCGAAAAAGTCATCGAGCACTACGAAAATCCCCGCAATGTCGGCTCGTTCACCCAGGAAGACGAACACATTGGCACCGGAATGGTAGGGGCTCCGGCCTGCGGCGACGTCATGAAACTGCAAATTCGCGTTAACGACGCCGGTATCATCGAAGAAGCCCGCTTCAAAACCTATGGTTGTGGATCGGCCATCGCATCCAGTTCGCTGGTCACCGAATGGGTGAAAGGCAAAACGCTCGATGAAGCCCTGAACATCAAAAATACCGCCATTGCCGAAGAACTGGCGCTGCCGCCGGTCAAAATCCACTGCTCCATTCTGGCGGAAGATGCCATCAAGGCTGCGGTGGCTGATTACCGCGAAAAACGCGCTTCCACGCAGGATGATTATGCCATTTGTACCCCCTGCGACAACACAGCGACTCGCTGAACGACGTCTGACCAACGACACCTGACCAAGGAGAACATCATGCTCGAAGAAATGTTAGATACCCCCATTCTGGAAACCATTCACCTGACAGCGGAACCAAAAACCGCCCCGGCACCGGTCGACTTTACCCCTCATGCTGCCGCCAAGGTGCGCACCATGATTCTGGAAGAAGGCAACCCATTGCTCAAACTGCGCATTTATGTCAGCGGTGGCGGTTGCTCAGGTTTCCAGTATGGCTTTGCTTTTGACCAGACCGTCAACGAAGATGACATTGCCGTTGAACACGCAGGCGTCACCCTGCTGGTGGATGCCGTCAGCCTGCAATATCTGATGGGTGCACAAGTGGATTATGAAGATGGATTGGAAGGTTCGCGCTTCCTGATTCGAAACCCGAACGCCACGTCGACCTGCGGCTGCGGCAGCTCGTTTTCCATGTGATTTGCAGATAATTTTCATGCAGGAGGCATCATGAGCATTACCGTCACCCCCGCCGCCGCACAACGTATCCGGCATTTCCTCACCCAACGCGGCAAAGGTGTTGGCCTGCGTCTGGCCGTAAAAACCAGTGGCTGTTCCGGTCTTGCCTACGCACTGGAATTTGCCGACGAAACGACACTCGACGACCTACAATTCGAAAGTGAAGGCGTCGTTATCCTGACCGACCAGAAAAGTCACGAATTTCTGGCCGGAACAGAGCTTGACTTTGTTCGTGAAGGGCTCAACGAAGGATTTCGTTTCAACAATCCCAACGTCAAGGACCAATGCGGATGCGGTGAGAGCTTTCGCGTCTGAACCGGTTTTCCGGTTCAGTTGTCCGGATCAGGTTTGAATTTCATTTCACCAATCCGAATGGTGGTCTGAGTTGAATCCTGAACCGAACCATTGTTTATCTCATTAAGTTTATCTTTCGGTGATTACCATGGCACTTTTGCAGATTTCGGAACCCGGCCTGTCTACCGCGCCACACGAGCATCGTCTGGCAGCCGGTATCGATCTTGGCACGACCAACTCATTGATTGCCAGCGTGGTCAGTGGCGCTGCCAGTATACTGAGCGATGCGCAAAACCGCCGCCTGTTTCCATCCGTCGTTCGTTTTCTGGAAGATGGCGGCACCCAGACTGGTCACGCTGCACTATCCAGCCAACACCATGACGCCCCCAACACCATCGCATCAGCCAAACGATTGATGGGGCGCACACTCAGCGACCTGAACGGACTGGCGACCAGCCTGCCCTACCAGTTGATTGACGCTCCGGGCATGGTAAAAATCCGCACCATCGCTGGTGATAAATCTCCGGTAGAAATCGCAGCAGAAATTCTCACTACTTTGAAAAACCGAGCCGAAGCAAGTCTTGGCGGCCCGCTGACAGGCGTTGTCATTACTGTACCAGCGTATTTCGATGATGCCCAGCGTCAGGCCACCCGCGATGCTGCCCGCCTGGCCGGATTGCAAGTGTTACGTCTACTCAATGAACCTACCGCTGCCGCCATTGCCTATGGACTGGATCAAGCCATACAAGGCACTTACGCCATTTATGATCTGGGCGGCGGCACATTTGATATTTCCATCCTCAGATTAAGCCAGGGCGTGTTCGAAGTATTATCTACCCATGGTGATGCTGCCTTGGGTGGTGATGATTTCGACCGTAGCATCGTAGAATGGATCACCCAGCAATACCCCTCAGCCAATCTTTCCATTTCAGATCGGCAACAATTACTACACCACGCCAAAAATGCGAAAGAATGTTTATCCGATACAGACATCACATCCATTGCCTTTGAGCTGTCCGACGGAACCAACATCCGCCTGCAACTCGACCGCGCCACCTTTTGGCGCATCAGCAACGAACTGTTGAATCGAACGCTCAAATCTACCCGACAAGCCTTGCGTGACGCCAAACTGACCCATCGGGATATCGATGGTGTGGTGCTGGTCGGCGGAGCAACCCGCATGCCCCACATTCGCGAAGCCGTTGCCACTTTTTTTGATCGCCCACCACTGACTGACCTGGACCCTGATGCCGTTGTAGCATTGGGTGCTGCCATACAGGCCAACGTCCTGGCTGGCAACCGAGGCGACCACGACTGGTTGCTGCTGGATGTCAACCCATTATCGCTGGGCATCGAAACCATGGGCGGACTGGTCGAGAAAATCATTCCGCGCAACAGCAGCCTGCCCATCGCCATGGCACAGGAATTTACCACCTTCCGTGACGGACAAACGGCCATGAGCATTCACATCCTGCAGGGTGAACGTGAATTGGTATCCGATTGCCGTTCACTGGCACGTTTCACCCTGCATGGCATTCCAGCCATGAATGCTGGTGCTGCCCGTATCCGTGTCACCCTGCAAATCGATACCGATGGCCTGCTCAGTGTCAGTGCGCGCGAACTGACCAGCGGCATTGAAAGTGCGATTACAGTCAAACCATCTTATGGGTTGGATGATGCACAAATTGCACGCATGCTGACCGAAGCACAAAACAAGGCCGGTGATGACATGCGTATGCGCATGTTGCGCGAAACACAGGTCGATGCCCGCCGCCTGCTCGACGCAACCGAAGCGGCATTGGCCCAGGACGGAAAAGCCTTGCTCAACCCTGCCGAACTGAACGCCATCCGGCAACGTATGCACCATCTGGTCGACGTCATTGAAACAGAAGGTGTCAACCAGATAGAAGCGCTCAGGCAAGCCTCAGAAGCATTGAATCAGGCCACACAAGAGTTTGCCGCCCGGCGTATGAACCATGCCATCCAACAGGCTCTGACGGGAAAATCGCTGGAACATCTCGCGCTGTAAAACTGCCGGAGCCGCGAGAAAACACGGGCGCGACAACCCACACAATGCGACTTCTGACGAAATGAATCAGAAACACGCCATCCTGCGACAAATCATGCAGCAAACATGACAAACACAACAGCCGCATCAAAA
>JAJYGL010000094.1:0-28095 GCA_021790625.1 Pseudomonadota bacterium
GAAGCGCCATGTTTACGGCAGAAATCGCAGTCGCAAACTCGCGGATTATATGCTGTGAGAACACCCGTGAATTCAATCTCGATTAAGATGTTGCCGCAATGGCATCCACCATTCAATTTGTGCGCGACCATGTCGATAACCTTAATGCATAACGTTAACTATACACCAATTGTGTCTGATAATCCTGGGTTGCTTGTCGCATAACGTAAAGTAGACACCCAAAAACTACTAAATTTTTTAGCTGGTTAGGTGGCTAAATGGTTTGAAATAAATAAAACTTGATTATTATTAATTATAAACGTAATTTAATCGCACCTACTTTTCAAATAATGAAAAAGTGAAACACATCTCTTCTGCCAACAACATCATGACAAAATTTCTTTTTTTGTTTTGTTCCAATAAATCATGGCAGCTGTATATGTGAACGATCGCAATTGGCACATAGCGGTCATACTAGGGAAGCGCTGATTAATTCCTCCATGAGCCGCGTTGCGGGTCAAATCGGGAAGATCGCGACGCGTACGGCGCAGGTCGTAGCTGGGACTACGATGCCAAGCCGTACAAGAAAGCGAGCACCCGATTTGGCCGCAACCCATATGGGACGGGGTCTGGCGGGCGAACTGCCGTGTTGCGTCTCTTGTCAAGGAGAATAACCCTTGACTGCGAGCCACGCCTTGCATTTCATCCCGCCAGACCACCGTCGCGGCCATGTGGGAATTAATCAGCGCTTCCCTAGCACAACAGCCTGAAAGTCATCACAGGCCGAATTGCTGTCTTTCAGTTATGGTATTCAACCAACATGTGGTTTCGACGGATTGTGCTACGCGGCCATTTTCAACCACGACGATTCGGTTTCTGCGCAACCAGAAAGATCACGATTCCGATCTCAGAATTCAAACAGACCTATTTTTGAAATATTGGTTGTCACTTGACAACTAACGGCTGGCGTACTAATATTTCATCAACATAAATGAGCATATCAATGACGCATCCGAAAAAGGAAATCGCTGCAGCTATTGAGTACGCACGAAATAAAGGTTGGCGCATTGTTGAAGGTGGGTCTCATGCGTGGGGTCAGATGTACTGCCCATTCAACGACAAGGATTGCCGGTGTGGTGAATTTTGCCGCACAAGTATATGGAGCACGCCAAAAACCCCCAGCAATCATGCGAAACAACTTCGTCGAGTGGTTGATAACTGCACGGCGCATCGAACAACCATTGATGACGAGGAGTAAAATATGTCTGAATTTGATTTTTTACTTAAATTCGACCTTGCCGATACAAACCCAGATCCGGATAAATTTGTCGACGCGCTCTACGAAGCCGGATGTGATGACGCGACAATAGGAATAGGACAGAATGGCCGTGTTGCCTTGAGTTTCACAAGAGAAGCTGAGTCTGCCATTGAAGCTGTTACCAGCGCTATCGCTGATGTTAAAAAAGCAATTCCTGATGCCAGATTGGTCGAAGCCACTCCGGACTTAGTTGGTCTGACAGACATGGCTGAAATGCTCGGGTGCAGTCGACAAAACATCAGAAAGCTGGTTATCGGGAACAAGCCTGCATTTCCATCGCCAATTCATGACGGACATTCTGCAATCTGGCATCTTGCCAAAGTGCTGCCATGGTTCAAAGAAAAGGGAAACTACAAGATTGACGATAGTTTAGTTGAAATATCTGGCGCTAATATGCAAATCAATATCGCCCGGCAAATACAGGACTTAGAACCAGCATTTTATCGAAACATTGAGAATCTGTTGGCTTAACGCCTCCATAAGTTCCACTCAAGCGAAAAAATCACCGAAATCCGTGGGTCTTTTAACCTGGTCTTTGCATAAACCTGCCCAATTCCAATTGAGTTCCAACCCGTCCTGCTGAGCAATTCTGAGCAATTTTCAGGTAAAGCCCCCTCTTTTGCCAATCTTGCCAACACTTACCGGCTTGGGTGCTCGGTAATGAACTGCCGCAGAGCAGAATCAATGCGAGTTTGCCAGCCGTCACCCGAAGCTTTGAAGTGCTCGATAACTTCATGTGACAAACGGATGTTGATGCGTTCTTTTGGATATTTGGCACGCGGGCGACCGCGAGGCTTGAGCATTTTCTGCGCAATCTTTGCACCGAAGATTTGTGGCAGTGTTTCACTGGCTGGTTTTGCCTCTGCAAACCATTCGTCATCCAGATCAACGGCATCAGGGTCAGCAGCAATACCTGCGTTGATAGCCGCATCCTCTTCTGGGGTTGGGCTGATGTGCCCGACTTTAAGTTTTGGCATAGTTCTTTTCCTTTCGTTTGTTGGCCTTGCGAAGGCTGATGACGCGAGTCGCATCACCGCGAACGCAATAAATCGTTACCTATAAACGCTCGCCGATGTACCCGGTAGCCTCGAATCGAGGTTCAGGATACTGTTTGCGTGTGTCCTCACGAATCACGGTTGTGTTCCACTCAAAGTCTTCAGCATGAGCTAACGATACGCCTTGATGTTTTGGCGATATTGATTGCATCTTTGACAAGATCGAATTCGTAACCCATGCTATTAATGTACTCACAAAAAATAACTTTGTCAAATCATCTGGAGTGACCAGCAAGGGGTAGTATCGCGAACCTGTATGCGATTTTTTCTTCTAAACGTGGATGGTGTATGGATCAACGGTCAGTGGCTGTGCAGCCAGCAGATGGCGGGATCGGAGCGATATCCATCGGTTCGGTTGCCACATCAAAATGGAGACTTTGCGCTAGGCAAGGCCGAATACTGGATTTATGGGAATGGCGCCAATTCGGGGTTGGCTGCACAGCGTTTCGACAGCCGGTATTGGGGTGCAGTACCTGAATCCATGATTCACGATGTCAGTATCCGAAGCTAAAACTTGCGCATGTTTTGTATTATGCGGCCACATGCAGTGGCGCTATATGCTGGCGCGGTTGCTGTTCTGCTTGCCAAAGATCGTAGGCTGCCTGCATACGGATCCACAAGCCTGGTGGCTGTCCAAGCGCTTCAGAAAGTCTGATGTCCATTTCAGCCGTGATGCCTGCATGTTGGTTCAACAAGTTGGAGAGATGTGGGCGAGTTATGCCAAGGTGAGCGGCAAACGCGCCCACAGTAAGACCGAGTTCCGGTAGTACATCTTCCTTTAGAATTTCGCCGGGATGCGGCGGATTATGCATGCGCATGATTCTTCTCCTAATGGTAATCCAGATAATCCACGAGTTCAGCTTCCCCGTTTTCGAAGCGGAAAATGACTCGCCAGTTTCCGTTTACGGATATAGACCAGAAACCGTTTAGATGTCCGCCGAGCTTGTGCAGTTTAAAGCCTGGCACATCCACCTGACCAATAACCACTGCCGCATCCAGTACGCCAAGTATGCGTTTTAAACGAAGCGCGTGATCCGGACGGATACCTGCCTTGGAACCTGTTTCATAGAAAATCTGAAGCCCGGTATGGCGGAAGTTTTTGATCATGCTCTATTGTATCCTGTAAAGAGACGCATTACAAATCATGTTTTGGTTAAAAGTATTATGGCGAATCTGTGTGCGATTTTTTCTTCCAACGTCCTTTCAACGTCCCACGATCATCTCGGAAATAAATACATTGATCGTTTTCTTTCCGCAGAATCTTGTTTTGCACCATTCCTGAAGCCATTGGGGTCAAGTCTAGCCTTGTAGCAAAAAGCCTGTTCCTCGTTCTACCCGTTATTTCCGGGGTATTTTTTGTGAAACATCGAGTGCATCATAAAATTATGACAAATGCATGAAACCGACCCCCCCAAACGGGTTATGGCAAGCCGGCGGAATTGTTTTTATCATGTACATGCAGCAAGTTCGTAAATGTTTTGTAACGATTTACCCATGCCATTTCTTATACATCTTTAGGAGCCGCCATGAAAAACAAACTCAGTCTCGCCGTGCTACTGTGCGCGATTGCTGCGAGCGCCCCGGTGTTCGCTGCGACGTACACGTCCCTCACATTGCCGACCCTCAACACCGACATTCGCACCTATACCGATGGTGGCGTGTATGACCCGTTGTTTACCGGGCCCGTGACGCCGCATGTCCTGGGAAGCACACCTTTCGACCTTCAGCTGTCTGCCAGCGGCAATGATGCATTCATAGGCGGCTCTGGGGGTGGCGCGATTACTATCCCTGTCAACGTATACGGCGTCGATAACGTGGATACCTTGATCAATTCCGGGTGGGGTACGGCCGGTGTGACTACCGGCAGCATCACCTTCAATGGCAGCGTATCGTCCTATACGGTCGACCTGGTGGAAGGCAGCAACGTGCGCGACCACTATTATGGCAATTATGTGAACACCACCAGTGCGCCTTATGTCATGGAAGCCGTCTGGGGCGTCAACAGCCCCGGAAATGCGCATCTCGACATGCAGAACTTTATCCTGCCTTCCATTTTCAGCACGCAGATGCTCGACAGCATCACGTTTGATTCATTCGGTTTGGGGAATCCTGACGGCACGCCTTTCATCGTCGGCGCCACTGCCGTAAGCGGCGTGGCGACGACACCCTTACCTGCCTCGGGCCTGCTGATGCTGTCGGCGCTCGCGCTGACCGGCGTTGCAGCGTTGCGCCGCCGTTGATCGACACGGTGTGTATCACCCGGGCTGCCGTCGCGGACCAAGTCACCACCGTCGATGGCAGCCTGCATTTGCGTTAATAAGAGTAATCACAAATAAAGGAGTCAAACCCGTTAAAGTTTCGACATCAATCGTGATGATTGCAAGTTCAAGAATATCGGGTATGTCTTTGTATTCACGTGGTTGAGCGCTGATTCATTCCGCCATAGGCATGGTGCTGCAAACCAAACCGGAAAGAGTGTGACGCGTTTGCGGCTCGTTCAAGCCAGCGCAGCTGTTCAGCCTGCGCCCGGCCCAAACAGGTTATTCAGACTATCGGCATCGAGTACCTGATCCAGCCAAGTGTCCAGTTGTTCTTTTGATGCGGCGGTGATTTTTACCAACACATCCGGTGCGATTGATCCAAAGCGCCGGGTAATGAGTTTTTGCAAGGCCAAAGCCTCGCCCTGCTGCATCCCTTGCTGTATCCCCTGCTGCATTCCCTGCTGCATACCTTTTTGCATGCCTTCAGCTTCGTATTGATGCGCCCATTCTTCCAGTCGATCGGCCAGCATGACATTTATCCCTTGTAAGTCGTCTACCTGTGGCAACAGATCAGCGGTTCCTTGAACTGGCAGTTTGAGATTCAGTAGTGATTTCGCTTAAAATCGCTGAAAAGTTGTTCAAACGAACTGAGCCGCTTCTCCCTGTCTTGGCATGGTAATGAATGGAAACATTGTCATTTAGCATAAATCCATTCATTTAATACTGCTCGCGCTGCATCAATTACTTCTGATGCGGTCAGTCCTATTGGCCCTATACCCCGTTGTACCAGGTTGTCGGCGGCTGCGCCATGCAGATAGACGGCTAGCAATGTCGCTTGTTGCGGGCTGAGTTGCTGTGCGATCAGGGCGGCGATCATACCCGACAACACATCTCCCATTCCTGAGCTGCTTAACCCGGGGTTACCGGTGGGATTGATGAACCAGTCGAGTTCAGTTAGTGCACAAATGCTGCCCGCGCCTTTAAGGACCACGATGCTGCGAAAGTGCTTTGCCAGGGCTTGCGCTGCACCGACCCGGTCTTGTTGCACGGTATCGGTGGTGCTATGCAGTAGTCTGGCGGCTTCGGCAGGGTGGGGGGTTAATATGCTGGCGGAAGTTCTGTGTTGTAATGATTCCGTGAGTTCGGTGTGCGTGGCGATCAGATTCAGCGCGTCGGCATCCAGTATCAGCGGTATGTCACTGGCGAGAGCTTGTTGCAACCAGAGCAGGGCAACGTCATCTTGCCCAAGTCCGGGTCCAATGACCAGGGTGGAGATAGCGGCGAGTTCGAATAACTGCGCTGGTGAGCGTAGCATGAGTTCGGGTTGTTGCGGATCAACGATCGGCGCATTATCGGTCAGGAGTGCGACATATACTCGCCCCGCGCCGCATTTCAGTGCCGCACGACCGGTCAGCAGAGCCGCGCCAACCATGGTTGCGGCGCCGCCAATGATACCGACACTGCCTAACATGCCTTTATGACAATCTGTCGGGCGCGGTTTGAGTGCGGCGGTTACAAATTGCTGATTTAATTGATGTATAGTGGTCTTCATGTGCGTCACCTGAAACCGAAATCGTGATCAAGCCTGAATCGCCACCTTGATTTTTTTAAATGTTTGTTAGTTGCTGATGGGTGAGGATGAACACATATTCATCGCTGCCACCCGTTTCAACCCATTCAAATTCCAGGTGAGGAAAGCTTGCTTCCAGTTCGGCGCGGTTGTGGCCGATTTCGGCAACCAGTATTCCGTCCGGATAGAGATGGTCGGCGGCTTGCTGCAGTATGGTGCGGATATGCTGTAACCCGTCTTCGCCCGAAGCGAGTGCCAGTTCTGGTTCCGCACGGTATTCGCTGGGCAGGATAGCCATGGTTTCCGCATCCACGTAGGGAGGGTTGGTAACGATGATGTCGTATTTGCGTGAAATATTGCTGAACAGATCGGATTCGATGAGTTCAATCTGCGCTTCCATGTCGTAGTCAGTAATATTGCGTTGCGCGACGGCCAAGGCATCGGTACTGATATCGGCGGCTTCGATGTCGGCAGTTGGGAAAGCGAATGCCAGCAGGATGGCCAGGCAACCGGAGCCGGTGCACAGATCAAGGCAGGCGGTGATGTTTTCCGGAATGGCAACCCAGGGAGAAAGTTCCTGTTGCAGCAGTTCGGCAATGAATGAGCGGGGAATGATCACGCGTTCATCGACATAAAAACTGAATTCGCCCAGCCAGGCCTCGTGGGTGATGTAAGCCGCCGGTATCCGGCGGTGAATGCGTTGCTCGAACACTTTTTGAATGGCGTCGCGTTCCGGGTCGGTCAGGCAGGCATCCATGAACGGGTCGAGCTTGTCCAGCGGCAGGTGCAGGGTGTGCAGAACGAGGTACACGGTTTCGTCCCAGGCGTTCTGGCTGCCATGCCCAAAAGACAATTGCGCCTGATTCATCTGGCTCACGCCAAAGCGTATCCAGTCACGTACGGTGATAAGACTGTTGGTGTCGGGAAAGGCGCTCATGTCAACAACTCCTGTAAGGTGAGTTGGTAGATGCGTTGCAGTGGTTCGAGGTCAGCCAGCGGAATATGTTCGTCGATCTTGTGGATGCTGGCGTTGACCGGGCCGAATTCGATGACTTGATGGGCAATGCGGGAGATGAAGCGGCCATCGGAAGTGCCGCCGCTGGTCGAGAGTTCGGTGTCAATGCCGGTGACGGTGTGGATAGCTTTGCGAATGGCGTCAACCAGCGTGCCGGCGGGAGTGAGGTAAGGGTCGCCGGAGTTTTGCCAATCCAGTTGGTAGCTTAGTTGATGCTGATCCAGAATGGCATGTACTTTTTGCATCAGCGATTCTTTGCTGCTGGCGGTGGCATGGCGGAAGTTGAAGTCGATGATGACTGTTCCCGGGACGACATTGGTCGCACCCGTGCCGCCATGAATGTTGGAAATTTGCCAGCTAGTGGGAGGGAAGTACTCGTTCCCCTTGTCCCATTCGGTCGTGGACAGTTCTGCGATGGCCGGAGCGACCAGATGAATCGGATTTTTAACCAGATGCGGGTAGGCAATGTGGCCTTGCACGCCTTGAATGGTCAGTCGTCCGGAAAGCGAGCCACGCCGTCCGTTCTTGATGGTGTCACCCAGCGCTGTGACGCAAGTGGGTTCGCCGACGATGCAATGGTCAATCTGAATCTGTTGCTCGCGCAACCATTCGACGACTTTGACGGTGCCGTCGCTGGCCACGCCTTCTTCGTCAGAGGTAATCAACAAGGCAATGCTGCCACGATGTGCCGGATGGTTTGCTACGAAGTGTTCAATGGCGACCACAAAGGCAGCAAGGGAGCTTTTCATGTCAGAGGCGCCGCGGCCGTACAGATTGCCGTCGCGTTCGGTCGGGTCGAAAGGTGCGCTGTGCCAGGCATCCAGCGGACCCGTGGGCACGACATCGGTATGACCGGCGAAGCAGACCAGCGGGGCGCTGTTGCCACGACGTGCCCACAGATTGGTTACGCCATTTGAAGTGAGGGTGTGGAATTCAAAACCCAGTGCCGCCAGCCGATCTTGTAATAGAGATTGGCAACCGGCATCGTCGGGGGTGAGAGAGTGTCGCGCGATCAGCGCTTTGGCAAGTTGCAGGGTGTCAGTCATGGGTATCCCGTGAAAAAATAGTGTGCCATTCGTTGTCATCGAAGCCGATATGGGGCGTTTTGGCGACGACCAGAATAGGACGTTTGATGCTGCTGGGTTGTTCTTGCATGAGCAGGATGGCAGATACCGCATCGGAAATGGCGGCTTTGCGTGTGTCGGGCAGTTTGCGCCATGTGGTGCCGCGACGGTTGAGGATTGCTTCCCAGCCGAATCGGTTTGTCCATTCGGTCAATATGGCAGGTACGCCCTGACGTTTGAAATCGTGAAATTGATAAGGGATGTGTCGTTCGTCCAACCATTGCCGCGCCTTCTTGACGGTCGTGCAGTTGGAGATGCCATACAGGGTGATGTTTGGTGAGGCATTATCTGGTTGTGGGTCAATTGCCATGATTCGTCCGGTTACGATGGATGCAATCGCTGCGTTGGCAATCTGCATACAGATAGAGTGAATGGTCATGAATGACGAATCCACGTTCCTGAGCGATGGCCTTCTGGCGTTTTTCGATTTCCTCGTCGAAAAATTCTTCCACATGCCCGCATTGAATACAGACCAGATGATCGTGATGATGGCCAGCATTCAGCTCATAAATGGCTTTGTCAGCGTCGAAATGATGGCGTATCAGCAATCCGGCCTGTTCAAATTGGGTGAGAACCCGATAGACGGTCGCCAGACCGATGTCCAGTTGTTCTGCAATCAGCAGGCGATAGATATCTTCGGCGGTCAAATGCTGTTTCTCGCTGTGTTCGAACAGTTCGAGGATTTTTAGCCTG
Source organism: Pseudomonadota bacterium (assembly GCA_021790625.1). GTDB lineage: Bacteria > Pseudomonadota > Gammaproteobacteria > Burkholderiales > Sulfuriferulaceae > Sulfuriferula. Next base: position 9,016 of record JAJYGL010000094.1, read on the forward strand.
GGCAGGGTGGCTTTCAGGCCGCTGTTTTTCAGATTGACAGGGTGGCTCATGGTTTTCCTTACAGGTGGGCATGTGTTTTGCCGGTAATTAGGCTATCATAGTGGCTTTGTCTGACTTTGCAAATATTTCGATGAAGCGAGTGATGTTATTTATAGGTTTGCTTGGCCTGACAGGCTGCTCTACTTTACCTGGCGTGCAATGGTTGTCGCGTTTCAGCTTTATTTCTCCTTATAAAATGGATATTCGGCAAGGAAACTCGCTGAATGCCAACAAGATTGCACAACTGAAACTCGGCATGACGCGGGCGCAGGTGCAATTTCTTATGGGAACACCATTGGTAAGTGATATCTTTCATAAAGATCGATGGGATTATATCTATAATTTCCAGCACAATGGAAAAAGTGTGGAAACCCGGCGGCTGGTTTTGTATTTTGATCAGGATAAGCTTGCTCGTATTGTCAAGGATATGGGCACTCCCGCTGCTGCTGTTCTGCCTGCTGGCGCCGTGACTCCAGCTGCTGTGACTCCTGTTACTACGACTCCTGCTACTGCGACTCCAGCTACCGCGACTCCTGCTACTACGGCTCCTGCTACTACGGCTCCTGCTACTACGGCTCCTGCTACTACGGCTCCAGCTACTACGGCTCCAGCTACTACGGCTCCTGCTGCTGCGACTCCAGCTGTTGTGACTCCTCCTGCCGCCAAAGGGTGACGCGTATGTTGAAAGTGGTCGTTGCGGGTAGTACCGGTCGCATGGGAAAAGCTCTGCTGGAAGCGGTGGATATGGCGCCAGATTGTGTGTTGCACGGCGCAGTGGTGCGGCAGGGTAGTCCGGCGGTTGGTCAAATGCTGATGCCTGGCGTGTTGCTGATGAGTGATGTGGGTGCGGCGCTGACTGGTGCCGACGTGTTGATTGATTTTACCCGACCGGAATCAACGCTACAGCATGTCGCGTTGTGTGAACATCTGGGTGTCAATTTGGTGATTGGCACCACTGGTTTTGATGCGGCGCAACAAGAGCGCATCCGGCAGGCCGGGCAGCGCATTGGTGTGGTGCTGGCACCTAACATGAGTGTAGGCGTCAATTTGGTGCTGGGGTTGCTGGAATCCGCAGCCAAGGTGCTGAACGAAGGTTATGATGTCGAAATCATTGAAGCGCACCATCGGCACAAGGTCGACGCGCCATCGGGTACCGCGCTTTCCATGGGGAAGGTACTGGCGCGTGCGTTGGGGCGCGATCTCGACAGTTGTGCCGTGTATGGCCGGCAAGGGCATACTGGTGAACGTGATGCGCAAACCATAGGTTTCGCAACGGTGCGCGGTGGCGACATCATTGGCGATCATACGGTGTTGTTTGCCGGAATCGGCGAGCGGGTAGAAATCAGCCACAAGGCATCCAGCCGAATGACGTTTGCCCAGGGCGCCTTGCGGGCTGCCCGTTTCCTGCGCACGCAAGGCAGCGGTTTTTATGATATGCGCGATGTGCTGGGCTTGTAATGCGCGATTTGTCTTGCTGATTACTTCTTGCCTTGCAACCGGTGAATCAGGCGGTCAACCGCACGTTCGGTCAGCGAGCCACTCTTCATGGGGCGGGCTGTGCTATTACGGAAGCGGGCGGCCAGCCGGGGCAAGGTGATGGTAATGGCATTTAGCCCCTGGTTGTCGGTAAACAGATAGACGCCGCGCAGCGAGCTGACCCATGACAGACGCGCTGTTCGCTGGCTGCCGTCAGGATTGGTAAATTCCAGCCACATGCCTTTTTTGAGGGTGCGCGCCTGTTCGGTAAATTCATCGTCATGCAGGGTTTCAACAGGGTCGGGCGAGAAGTCAAAGTGTTCTATTGGCACGTCGGTGATTTCTTCCAGAGCGGCAACAGGTTTTGCAGCGACTTCGGACAGTACAGAGCGGTAGGCTTCGGTATCAATCGGTGCTTTGGTGGTGGGTTGTACGCCTGCCTTGACTGCGGCGGAATGAGCGGCGATCAGCGCGGAAAACAGAATATCGCGCTGGGCCCCTGCGATGCCAATCTGTTCCATTCCTTCGCGTAATTGTTGTAGCAACTCAGGTAACATGCTGACCAGTTTTAGCCGGTCTTCGGTGTTCAGTTTTGGCAAGACGCTCCAGAACAGATTGCGCGTAGTTTTCAGCCCGGCCTGCCAGGCAGGGTCCGTATCGCCGCCTTTGGTGTAGCGTTCCAGCAATACGCGGTGCCAGCTGATTTTGATGAATTCATCAATCAATTCCGGGATGGTCTCGCTGGAGTCGCCCAATACTTCCAGGCGTATTTTTTCAATGGTCTGGTTGACCAACACTTCTGCCAGATGGACGCGTTCGGCCGATTCCATGGCGTTTGCGGTCTGCGTGACCTTGATCTGCGTTCTGGCTTCGTGTTCTGCCATGAACGCTTGCAAATCGGCTGATAGCGTATCAAAAATGCTGATGTCGTCGTTGAAATCGTTCAGTACGGACTGGATGATGGCGCTTATTTTGGTGTACAGCGCCTTGTTGTCTTCGCCTTCGTCGACCCAACCCATCGATGCGCTGGCGATTTCGTCGAGCAAATGCCGTGCCGGATGATTCTTGCGCGAAAAGAACTGTCGATCCAGCATTGCCACCTTGAGCATGGGAATCTGCAAGCGGCCGATTAATGCCTTGAGTGCGGCGGGAATGTCGTCATCGTCAAAAATGTGGTCGAACATCATCGACACGATGTCAATCACGAAATCATCGGTACGGTTTTCTGCCCGAACCAGTCCTGCTTCGCGTAAGTCGCGCAGATAATTGCCACCACCGGTCTGTAAGCGGGACAGGTCAAAATTTACGGGCACGCTGGGTCGATATTGTCCGCGTTGCAGTTGCGTCAAGGTCATGATGGGGTCGCCCGCCATCTGTCCTCCACCCTCGCCTGCGAATCCAGAGGGTTCAGCCCAGCTTTTACCTTGTGCCAATTGGCTGCGTGCCAGCAATTGTTGCAACAGGGCAAACAGGTCGACTCCCGTTCCGGATGCGCCGCCCATGCCGCCGGCATCCGAGTCGTCGTTGTTGCCGGAATGCTGCATTCCCGGCAGGCCAGTGGCAACGTTCGTCCTTTGTGCGGAGGAACGGCCATGCGCGCGGTCACTGCCAATCTTGAGATCTGGCAATATTTCTTTGCCAATCAGAAACTGGTTGAGTTCTTGATAAATGTTGGGCATCACCGGTACGACGGATGCATCGAACTGTTGCAGCAGAATCAGCTTGATACGTGTGTCGGCATCCAGGGCGGAACAGGCAGCCAGAAAGGCATCGCACAGGGTAGTAGGCGAGAAAGGGTTGTCCCCGCTTCGGCCATTGACATTTTGTAAAAGCATGGCAACCCGACGATCGAGCGCTGCCAGCGATTCCACGGCATCCATTTGCAGTCGGGAGGCGACTTTACGGATGGCTAAGGAGGTTTCAAACATTTCTTCATCGACCAGTGAAAGGTCGTCGATGATAAATTCGTCACTGGCGGAATGTTGCGCGCGAACCTGAGCCAACTTTTCCAGTTTACTGGTGATCTGTTTGCGAAATCCGGTGACCAGGGATTCATTGCGATGGCGCAGCAGGTTCTGCGCCTGAAAATACCAGTTGCGGTTTTCCAGAATGGGGGAGTTGTCGCCCGCGGCCATCAGATTCATTTCAATGGCATCCCGCTGCTCGTTCCAGACATGTTCGATGGCCAGAATAAAGCGATCGCGACACTGATTGAGCAAAGTCAATGCGTTAGCCGGATTCAAGGCTTTTTTTCCTTTGTCAAACTGTGCCAGATTGACCACATTGCTTTGAGCGTTTTCCATGTATCCCTCGACCGTCCGCGCGACTGACATGGTTTACGCGGGTTTTTTATTTGACGTATTGTACGAGCGCGCCATGGCGCACACTACATTGTAGTGCAAAATCAAAAAATCGCCAGCTAAAAATACCAGTCAAAAAACGGTGTCGTTCAGGGAAATGGAGCGGGTGAAGGGAATCGAACCCTCGTATGAAGCTTGGGAAGCTGCCGTTCTACCATTGAACTACACCCGCTGTGGTAGAATAAGGCGCAATGATACGCCAGTTTGTGAGGAATTCAAGCGTGGTGAAAGTGATAGTGATGGTGATAGCGATGATGGCAAGTGGTGACGGTGTGGCTGGAAACGGCAATGGAGTGGTGGTGTGATGACGCTTACTATCAACGGTAAAGTCGAGCAGTTTTCAGCGCCATTGTCCCTGACAGCCCTGTTGGGTATATTGAATCCGCAGAATAAGCGGATAGCGGTTGAACGCAATGGGGTAATTGTGCCGCGTAGTCAATATGAGGTCACACAGCTGGCCGATGGCGACCAACTGGAAGTTGTCATTGCCGTGGGCGGCGGGTGAGAGGCTGTCCTGAGCTGACAAGCGGGGGAACAGTAACAAGCCGGATGGGATCAGGCAGACTCAAGTAGATTATGATGCAGTTCGGGAGAAGTGGGATGAATGAATGGATGTTGGCCGGGCGTTCGTATACGTCGCGGCTATTGGTTGGCACTGGAAAATATCGTGACTTCGAGCAGACGAGGCTGGCCGTTGAAGCCAGTGGTGCGGAAATCGTGACGGTTGCCATTCGTCGTACCAATATTGGTCAGGATGCGAATGAGCCCAGCCTGCTCGATGCGTTACCGCTCAGTCGTTATACCTATCTGCCGAACACGGCGGGCTGCTACACAGCGGAAGAGGCAATTCGTACGCTACGGCTGGCGCGTGAATTGCTCGACGGACATGATCTGGTCAAGCTGGAAGTGCTGGGCGATACACATACACTGTATCCGAATATCACCGAAACATTGAAGGCAGCAGAAGTTCTGATTCGAGAAGGTTTCAAGGTGATGGTTTATACCTCGGATGACCCGATTGTGGCGCGTCAGTTTGAAGCGATGGGTTGTGTGGCTGTCATGCCGTTGGCGTCGCTCATTGGTTCTGGTATGGGCATTCTGAACCCATGGAATCTGCAGATCATCATTCATGAGATGAGCATTCCGGTTATTGTCGACGCCGGAGTGGGTACGGCCAGCGATGCTGCCATAGCCATGGAACTGGGTTGTGCCGGCGTGTTGATGAATACGGCGATTGCGCAGGCGCAGGATCCAGTGCGCATGGCGAAGGCCATGAATCTTGCGGTTCGTGCCGGACGAGAGGCCTATCTGGCCGGGCGCATGCCCAAAAAGATGTATACCGCGAGCCCATCTTCACCCATGACAGGAATCATTGGCAGTTGAATGCGCCGCTAAGTACACCACCAAGTACACCGCCAGATGCGTCGCAGGACGCATCGTTGACGACGTCAGCGGTTAAGCGGCGTCCCGTTCGTAGTTTCGTGCTGCGTCAGGGACGTCTGACTGTTGCCCAGTCCAGAGCTTTGCACGAGTTCATGCCACAGTATGGTGTGACATTTTCATCTGCCGAATTGTCATACGATACGCTCTTCGGGCGTAGTGCGCCTACCATACTGGAAATCGGCTTCGGCATGGGACAGGCAACGGCCAGTATCGCGGCGCAATGCCCGCAAAACAATTATCTGGCGATTGAGGTGCATACACCGGGTGTTGGTAGCTTGTTGTTGCAGATGGAGCAACACGCGCTGAGCAATCTGCGTATCATTCAGCACGATGCGGTGGAGGTGTTGCGTCACATGGTGGCCGATGGCAGCCTGGACGGGGTGCATGTGTTTTTTCCTGACCCATGGCATAAAGCCCGTCACCACAAGCGTCGATTGATTCAGCCGGATTTCGTGGCATTGCTGGTCAGCAAACTCAAACTTGGCGGGTATGTCCATCTGGCTACTGACTGGCTACCTTACGCCGAGCACATGCTCGATACGTTGCGCGCGAATCCACAGCTTGCCAACACGGGCGAAGACTATGTACTCCGCCCGGATTATCGGCCACTGACCAAGTTCGAGCAGCGCGGCTTGCGTTTGGGGCACGCGGTGCGTGATTTGGTCTTCATTAAAACTCATTCTGCAGACGTTTGTATCCCTCAACCAGTCTAAGGTTGGTTTGCGCGACATCTTCGGAGAAATCGGCTTCCCGGAAGCTGATTTGCTGAATCTGGCTCAAGTCTGAATCGGCGTGAATATTGGTGGTGGATGGAATGTGGAAGCCGGTTGGCAATGTGCAGCTTTCCACGACGGAGTTGTGTCGCACGACGCAGTGATCGCCTACCACGCAATTGAACAGCACGCTGTTAAAGCCGATAAAGACCTGGTTGCCAACGGTGCAGGGGCCGTGAACGATAGAACGGTGTGCAATCGAGGTGTGTTCTCCGATGCGAACGGCGGCACCGGATTTGGAGTGGATGACCACGCCATCCTGAATGTTTGAATTGGCACCGATGATAATCGCTTCCATCTCACCTTCAGCATTGACTTCGTCGGCACGAATGACGACATAAGGGCCGATGAAGACATTGGCGCCAATTTCAACCTTGCCGCAGATGATGGCGGTGGGGTCGACAAACGCGCGTTCGTCAATTTTGGGCAAATCGCCGCTGGGGTTTTTGCGTATCATGACAGGATTCCTGGGGTAATGACTCTGAAAATAATTTGGGTAATGAAAAACATCGCGTCATTATACCAGCGCCTGTAATTTGCCATCGGGGTAAAAAATCACGTTACAATACTGGCAGTTAAATTTTCTGATTTGGACTGCCATGTTTGTTGCGCCGATTGCAGATTTACAATTGTTGTTGATAGAAGACGACCCGATGATTGGGCAGGGGTTGGTGCGGGCGTTGGGCGATGAGGGCATTCGGCTCGATTGGCAACGCGATGGCACGCAAGGTGAGCGGGCGTGGCAATCGGGAGCGCATGCCCTTGTGTTGCTGGATCTGGGGCTGCCAGACAAATCTGGCCTGCGGATTTTACAAAATCAGCGCCAGAGTGGTAACCGCACCCCGGTCATCATTCTGACTGCACGCGATGAGGTGGATGATCGTGTGCAGGGGCTGGAATTCGGCGCGGATGATTATGTCGTGAAGCCATTTGGTTTGGCCGAACTCATGGCGCGTTTGGGTGCGGTGTTGCGCCGTAGCGGCCTTGTTGACAATAACCGGTTGACGAATGGCGAAATTGCGCTCAATCGCGAAACGCGAGAAGTGACATATCGGGATAAGCTGCAGTCCTTGCCGCCGCGTGAGTTCGAATTGCTGCATATTCTGCTGGACAATCCGGGACGGATTTTTTCGCGCGAGCAACTGGAAAATCGCTTGTATCAGACCCGGCGTGATTTGAGCCGGCACGCGATAGACGTGTTGATTCATTCACTACGTAAAAAATTTGACGAGGAAATCGTGCGTAACGTGCGTGGTGTCGGCTGGATGGTACTGAAACATCCGTCGTCATGACTTCGCTCAAACGGCAACTCATTTATGGCATGGTGATATTACAGACCGTCGTCGGTCTGTTGACGGCCGGTATTTCGTTTGTCTTGGCGCGCAATGAAGCGAATGACTTGCTGGATCATCAACTGGTGCTCATTGCCCGCAGTATTGATGAGGGATCACAATTGCCCATCATGCAGGCCAAGTTCATACGCGAGAGTGAGGAAGACAAAGCGAATGATTTTGTTATCCAGGTATGGATGAATGGTGAACCCATGCGTGCTTCGCGCCCGAATTTTGACTTGCCGCGTGCGCCAGCCAGCGGTTTTTCCGTGTTGTTGCGACCCGGGCAGACCCGACATGCACATTGGCGTGCTTACACTCTGTACCATCCCGACCGTGTGGTACAGGTATCGCAATCGGAAAATGTGCGTAATGGTATTGCTATTCGTTCTGTCTTGCGCGCATTGTTGCCTGGTGTGGCCTTGATTCCGTTGTCATGGCTGTTGATCGGTTTGTTGGTGGGTCGGGTGCTGCAACCGCTGGAATCGGTGATGCTGGCTGCGCGCCAACGTTCTTTGGATAGCCTCGAATCGCTGCCTGCCAAGCAGGTTCCGCTTGAGATTGTACCGTTGATCGACGCCATCAACGCGTTGATTTCCCGGTTGTCATACGCGCTGGCAGCGCAACGTCAGTTTTTGGCCGATGCTGCGCATGCGTTGCGCACGCCTCTGGCCGCTTTGCAGCTACAGATTGACAGCCTGCCACAGAGTCCGAATGAAGAAGAATTGCAGCGCCGTTTACTGGATATGCGCCGTGGCGTACAGCGTAGTGGTCGTCTGGTAGCACAACTGTTACGGATTGCCCGTTATGAAGCGCAATCATCATCGACTGCTTCTCGACCCGTGTCACTGAATGAATTGATGAAAACACTGATTGCGGAGTTCATTCCCGTTGCCGGGCAAAAATCCATTGATTTGGGTTTGGTGCAAGATGATGCCGTGAGCCTGTTGTCGCGCGAGGACGATTTGCAGGTGCTGTTTGGCAATCTGCTCGATAACGCGATTCGTTATACCCCTGAGGGTGGGCGGGTGGATGTGCGAATTGCGCGGGTGGGCGAATGTGCGGAAGTCAGTGTGTGCGATACAGGGCGCGGTATTCCGGCGGAATTGATGGAGCGAGTATTTGACCGGTTTTTTCGCGCTGCGGGAGAAGAAATAGAGGGGAGCGGGATTGGGCTTGCCATCGTCAAGAGCATTGTTGAACGTGAATCGGCGCATATCGTGCTCGAGAATCGCGAACAGGGCGGACTGAGGGTGACGGTGCGGTTTTGTACCATATCTGCCATATGATTATTGCGTAATTACAGCGTAATTACCGTGAACCGGGTTCCTTTCTTTGCTGATTTAAATCCCCGGCCTTCAGGCTGGCAGGAGCGCCGAATCTCACCCTGAAGGTCGATGATCTCATTACTGAATATGGCTGTCATGAATTTGTCATTATTCTGTCACGATGAACTAATTATGGGTGATTACAATGCTGGTTGGAATGATTGAATCGCCAATCAGAATAATGGTAATCAAATTACGTGATAATGAAATAGTCGACAGCGTGGCCGTTCCGCGTGTCGGCAATATGCGGTAATACGGACAGGGATATAAATGATGAACATGTCACACTTGGTAGACTTGGCCAACAATTCTGGCGGCACTTTGTATTTGATGTTGGTGTTGTTGCTGGTGGCGTTGACGGTGATTGTGGAACGCGCGCGCTATCTTTCCAATATGCAGCGGGGGGGTGCACGTCTGATTGCGTTGCTGAAAGATCAGCAGGGCGAGCTGGGAAGCTTTCCAATGACCGATAAACTGGCAAAACTGCCTCATGCCAGCCTGTTTGCCATCGTGCAGCGTGATGCTGCGCGCGCCAGTCGCGAGATTCTGTCCGAGCATCTGGAAGAAGCGATCATGCATGAAGTACCTTTGCTGGATCGCTCATTGTGGATGTTGGATACCGTGGTGACATTGGCTCCGCTGCTGGGTTTGTTTGGTACCATCATTGGTATGTTCAATGCGTTTCATGTGCTGGGCAGCTTGCAAAATAATCCGATTGCCATCACCGGCGGCATTGCCGAGGCGCTGATTGCCACGGCTTCCGGTCTTTTTATTGCCATGTTGGGTTTGGTTGCGTTCAACGCCTTGCATCAGCGCGTGCGCCTGGTGATGCATCAACTGGAAACCATCAAGCTGATGTTGGTCAACCGTTGTGATAAAACCGGACAAACCGAGGTGCACAGTACCATTGAAGTGCTGCGCACACAGGCAAGGGCATGACCATGCGTTATCTGGAAACGCGCAAGGCGCGTATCGAAATCATCCCGATGATTGATATAATGCTGTTTTTATTGGTATTTTTCATCATGGTCACCCTGCGCATGATTCCTTCTTCAGGACATTTGACCAGATTGCCGACCAGTTCCACCGCCATCAGCATACCGCCGCCAAAGTTGTTGGTCGAAATTCAGCCGAATGGTAATCTGTTGGTGGAAAACCGGATCATATCGCCCGCGCAGTTGACGGCCATGTTGTTGCATCGCGACAACAGCAAAACGGCGATTACCATTGCAGGCGATCAGACGGTTTCTCTGCAACAGGTGATGAATGTCATCGATGCGGTGAAAGCGGGAGGTGGTACGGAAATCGCACTCGCTGCACGCAACAGTTCAGCGCCATAATTGCCAGTACTTGCCATCATGACCAGTATTGCTCATTCTATATCCGCGCTCGGTCCTGATCAGGCCGGAACTGTTCAGGCCGGAACTGCCCAGACTAGAGCTGCCCAGGTTGGGACTTATCAGGCATTGGGTATTGCCCTGTTGATTGAGGTGTTGGTTGTTGCCGTCATGGCAATGTTGCTGGCACATCCGCCACGGATAGTGCCCAAGTATTCCAAGCCGGTCAAACTGGTCATCGTCAACGAACCGACGCCACCTAAACCCGTGGTGGAACCAAAGCCGATGCCGCCGGTTCCCAAACCGAAACCAGTGGTGCGGCATATCGTTCACCCGCGCCCCGTCGTGACCCCGCAACCACCGAAGCCCGATCCAATCCCGCCCAAAGTCGCAACACCAACGGCTTTTACCCAACCGGTTCCTCCGTTGCCAGCACCACCGCTGCCGCCACAACCGGCACCGATTGTGGATAACACCGCTGCTGTCAAAGCGAGTTATGACGATAAAATTCATGCTGCGGTACAGAGTGCGGTATACTATCCGCGGGCAGCAGCAGCCATGAATTTCAGTGGACGGGTACGGGTAGAATTTCATCTGCTCAATAGTGTGGCCAGCGATGCAAAAGTGCTGGTGTCCAGTAATCTGGGCATGATAGACCGCGCTGCCTTGCGTGCGGTCAAAATTGCCGCTTACCCTGCGCCACCGAAAGAATTACGCGACAAAGACCTGACGTATCAGGTATGGGTCGAGTTTGCTCTGACGCCGCCGTAACATATCAATTTTATTCTGGAGGGTTTATGCTGCGCGTCATGCGTTTGGTGGCCGTTTGTCTGTCGTTGTTTGTCGGCGCGACATACGCTGCGACAAACACCGTCTCCGATGGAGGGGCGTTTGATGGCCAATCGGGTGCTGTTCATGAGCAGGCTTTCGTCGTGCTTGGCGCACAGGGGCAGCCGATTGTGCGGGTACTCACAACCGACGAGCAATGTCCGGATATCGATGTCGATGGAAAATTGCTTCCCACCACCCTGCGTGCAGCGCCGGCTGTCGAACCACTGCGGGAAACCGTCTCTGCACCGGCAAATTCCAAACCTGCCGTTTTTTCGGTACGAACCTGCGAATTGTCTTTGCCTCGCCATAGCGAAACCGCCAGCTTGCATGGCCAGATGTTGCCGTTACCGCCCAAAATCATCAACAGTATCGTCGTCATTGGTGACACTGGCTGTCGCATCAAAGGCCGCTTTGCTCAGGACTGCAACGATCCACAGCGTTATCCTTTTGCGCGTATCGCCAGTCTGGCGGCACAATGGCATCCGGATATCGTGGTGCATGTTGGCGATTATCTGTATCGGGAAAATGCCTGTCCGGCAGGTAATGCTGGTTGTGCCGGCAGCCCGTGGGGATATGGTTCTGACAGTTGGCAGGCTGATTTTTTCCAACCGGCGCGTGCTCTGCTCAGGGCCGCGCCGTGGGTCATGGTACGCGGCAATCACGAGTCATGTGCCCGTGCCGGACAAGGTTGGTGGCGTTTTCTCGACCCGCATCCCCTGCGGGAGAAGCAGGATTGCAATCTGGCTGCCAACGATAAAATCGGTGATTTTGCTGATGCGTATGCCGTGCCGCTTGGTCAGCATGACCAGTTCATCATACTCGACACCTCGGATGCCATCAACAAACCTTTGCCGGCCGATGATTTTCGCGCCCAGGCGTATGCGCGCATGTACCAGCAAATGCTGGCGCTGGCCAAACAGGCGACACATGATTTTATTTTGAACCATCAACCGATTCTGGGCGTAGCCGCCGAAGAAAACACCACATCGACGGTATTGGCACCGGGAAACCAAAGTTTGCAATCTGTGTTCAAACGCGAAAATCCCCGCTTGTTTCCGGACAATGTCGATGCCTTGTTTTCCGGCCATGTTCACATTTGGGAGGCGCTGGATTTCAGGAATGCCTACCCCGCGCAATTCATCACCGGGTTTTCCGGCACCGATGAGGACATGGCACCCATGCCCGCAAAACTGCCCGCCCACTTCACGCCCTATGCCGGAGCCATACCCGATGACTTCAGCAGCTGGATCGGTGGTTTTGGGTACATGACCATGCAACGCAGCTACGGCCAGCGCTGGGATATTGGCATCTGGAATGTGAATGGCGACAAGGTGAATACCTGTCATCTGGACGGAAAACGGGCGTGGTGTGATGAAAAACATCTGACAGGCGCAATGGGACAAGTAACAGCGGGCAAGTAATGACGCATGCCGTTGGACAGACAGGAAACAGAGCCCACCGACGCGGGATGAACGGCAAGCGCCCGGTCAACCCGGCTAACTGGGTTGACCGGGCGTTCTGCATGCTCCTGACAAGTCAAAATCCCCAGCAGGTATTGGCGGGAGTGGTTCCACCGGCCACGGTTTTTTGCCCCAGTCCATTGAGCTGGAAGGTACCGCAACTGTCATTGACCTGCATACCACTAGGCACTGCCTGTAAACTGAAGTCATTGATGAGCGAGGCGACGCTCATCATGTAATAGGGAGCACCACCATTGGTGGGCACTGGCATCGGGTCGGCGCTGTATCCCAGCGTGACGAGGCTGTTTGTGTAGGCATTGTTGGCGGAGTAATACGTTGCTTCACGGCTTGCCAACTCCTGCAGTGCATCGACAGCCGCTGTGCGGTGTGATTGCAGGACATAATTCTGATAAGCCGGTAACGCGATGGCAGCCAGAATGGCAATGATTGCCACGACAATCATCAGCTCTATCAACGTAAAACCAGAAGTAAAACCAGAAGATTTGCTGTTCATCGTATCAGCTCCCATGTGGCGCGGTGTCCTGCCAGCGTGTTCATGTTGCACATAGCCTTGCATATCCCATTGTTATCGCAAACCAATGGCGTGCAGTTACCACCGCCGCTGCCACCACCATTGTTACCACCGCCACCACCAATGCCGGTTGCGATGGCTGTGCTGTTTGATGTTTGCGTGATCATGACAGGAGAACCGCTGACCGTGACAATCCAGGGCGAGCCCGTCCCGTTGGTCTGGATACCCGCCACAGGGTTGGTGCTGCTGTAGGCGTCGCTGCTGTTGGGAAAAGCGCCGCCTGCGGGAAAACCGCCGCCGCTCTGAATATTGAATGCCATGCTCCAGCCGGTGGGGATATCCGCGGTACATTGGTTTTGTACGGCAGAAGGTGGAATGGTTGTGTTCAGTACCAGCGCGCCTTGAAAAATCACCGGGTTGTAAATTACCTGTTCATTGGTGCCAGGCAAATCCATGTACCAGCCCATCATCGTGTCCGTTGTCGATGGCGTGCAAATGGCGCTACCCTGCCAGCAGACATTATTGTCGCTGACCGAACGGTAGCCTAGTATGGTGCTGCCAGTGGTGCCAGCGCTGGTTGCTGTAACCGTCTGGGCTTGCAGATTGCTGCGGGTAATCGTTTGCGGCGTGGACAGGGCTGCCTGTTGGGTCATCGAAGCCGGAATCTGTACGTTATGGGCGGTGGTTTGGCCATGGTTCCAGGCAGTCATGTCCCAGTCCCAGATGCCATACACAGATTGCGTGCCAGGTGCGTATTGAATGGCAGCAGCGTTGGTTTGAGGGGTTTGCGCTCCGGTGCCGAACATGATCAACGTGTAAACCTGCCCGCTCATGTATGTTCCGGCGACCTGCACGGAAGTGGTAATGGGCTGGAGTGTGCCGCTGGCGCTTGTGGCGGTAAATAATGGCGTTGGCGTCGAGTGGCCATATTTGGATACCGCCCAGTCGAGAGGATTGCTGCTGGTGAGATCAAAACGCCAGACATTACCCAGATTGTCGCCCGCGTATACATAATCGGTGGTATTGTCGCCATCAAGATCGGCACTTGTCGCATAAGCAATCCCGTTCGGGTTGCTGGCCGATCCTGCTCCGGTATCCAGATACAGAAAATTGACGGCTCCGGTGGCTTGAATCAGCCCAATGAAAATGCCGGCGCTGCCATTTGAACTGCCGCTGCCATTGCCAAAAATCATGGCCCATTGCCCATTGTGCAGGCGGCGGAAAATGGGCGTTCCACTACCCATGCCCAGAAAATTGCCGCAGTTTGTGACATTGCTGCAACTGATGCTGGTGGCGGTCCATTCGCCTTTGACCAGTGTCGAAGCGTTCCCTTCGCTAAAGGTGGACGGGTGGGTAATATCGATGGCATATACCCCTGTTCCACCACTGCCCAAACTGCCCGCCAGCCAGGTGTGCCACAGATTGCCGTAAAAAACGTCTCCCGTACCGGGAGTAGCGTCAACAAAATACGTATGACCATACAGGGGACTGGCGAGCGTGGCAGCATTGTTAACCAGGCTGCCCGGCACATAACCAATCACCTCCAAGCCATCATTGGTGCTGGAATTATAAGTCGTACCACTATAACTGCCGGTGCGGAACCCGTGCAGTATGCCATCGTTTGCACCGTCGTAAACCACATTTAGCCGGGATGCTTCCACGGTTTCGAATGCGCTGGTGTCGCTGGCATTCAATGGCGCATAGTGTTGAGCCGCTGTTGCGTTTTCGGCCAGGCCAGTTGTGGCGCCATACAAGGCATCGACCCATGTTGTGGAGTAGGGGGCGGCGGGCGCCCCGACCACGGTCGGGCTGGAGTCGACGATATCGCCTAGCACGCCTGTGCGTAAACGCAACGGGCCACTGGTCTGCTCTTCGCTTTGGTCGCCGCGCAGCCAGTTGAGGATATATTGTCCGCTCGCCGTGCCACCGATTGTCGTTGCTTCGCTATTGAGCGCGGCCTGCTGCCCGGTTGTCAGGTTACCCCATTCGAACGCGGCACCGGCTGTGCCATTCCAGGTCAGGATTTGGCGGGTGGAAGGGGATTCTGCGGTGATCGTATACAAGGGGTTGCCAAGGGCATTTGTTCCCATGGCCGGACAGCCGCCGCCGGTCAACACGCAATTGGCATCCCAGTTCGCGGTGGTGGCGATACCGACGGTTGGGCTGGTGGTCGTGCCACTGGTGACCAGATTTTCGGAGACCAATTGCCCCCACCAATTGTCAGGGTGATACATGGCCAGATAAATCTGGGTGCCGGTTTTTATTTGGCCGGTCTGGATAGTGTTGACACCGGCGCTGGAACTGGAACTGACTGTCGCTGCGCGAAAGCAGGTGATTTCATGCACGTTATCGCTACCACCGGTTGAACCGCCAAAGCCGAATTTGAACGAGCTTGGCATTGGGCCATTGTTGGTGGCGATGTTCGTATTGGTCAGCACTGGCTGATAAGCGCCACCATTGTAATAAAAGCCAAAACTGAGCAGGCCGGCACTGGTGATTTTCAGGTTATACGTGATGGGTCTGGCCGCGGTACGGGTGGTCGCACTTTCGTCAGCAATCGGTTCCGTGGTGGGTAACGTGTAGGCGGAACCTGAAATATACGCGTAATCGGCCACAGATGAACCCGCGCTCCCATAAGTAAACGCAGTCCATCCGCTCGTGTTACCCGAATAATTGTACGTTGAGCTGCAAGATGTCATGCTGCCGAGTGAACTGCCGCTGGATGGGCAGCTCGCCGTTGCACTCTTGCAGGTTTGGACCTGTGTACCGGAAGTTGGTGAACCCGATGGTTCTTCCAGGTCACTATTCGTACCGCCGCCACCGCCAATGTATCCCCATTGGGCTGTGATGTTATTGGTTTGCGTGCATGAGTATGTTTTAGAAGAACCGCTGCCTGAGGTCGACTCACTCCATGCCCCATATTTTGTCGTGGAGATGTTCGAAATTGGATAGAACGACTGTGTAGTAAACGAATAATCGAGAATCTTCCCCGCCATGCAGGTTTCTTTCAAAGCCGTTTCCTGGGCGGAATTACAATCGCTTGGATTCAGGTTCGAGCATAAGCTTGAACTTGTGTTCAAAGAACTGGGGTAATTCAGCGGATAATTGGCGTTCAGCCAACTCCATGAAACATTGCCGTAGCCGCGTAGCCCGATCCGGTTGGATTGCGCACCAGGTCCGCTGGCAGTGTTGTCGCCATGATTGAGGAAGTTACCGTATTCGTCGATACCCAACCCGAGATAGGCACCCGTCATGCCGACGTATGGTGTGTTGGAATTGGAGCAAGAGTATCCCAGACTGCCCCCCCACGCGCCGATGTTCGGGCTTTGGGTTCCGTTCAGAATATAAAATCCGATGCCGTCGGCGCCGTGCCCGCCGGAATTGTCGCCACCATAGGTATAAGACACGAATGTGACCTGAACTCCCTGATTGGAGGGAAACGTCTGGTTCAGAATGATGGCGCCGTTCTGGTGGTAATAGGGATAGCCATTGGTAAAGCGCAAAGCGCCTTGTCCAACAGGGTCAGTGTTGCCGGTCAGCCCCACCTGTGTCTGGCCGCTATAGTAGGCGAGTCCGTTACAGGCAGGAATCGTGCCGTTATTGTTGCCTGCGGTAAGGCACGCGCCGTTGGTTGCCGTCCAGGACAATGTCGCCGAAGCGCCACGGAAGTCATCGGTAATCGGAGCGGTGGCCATGGCGGGGAGTGGTAGCGCCAGCAACAGGCATACGTATAGCGGGCTCAGTCTGGATAGCGATTTTCTGCCGCAAACAGATCGAATGGTTTGTGTATGTAGTAGGCTGGTATTCATGAGTTTATCTCCCTGACAGAGTTCTGTCGTTCAGCCACCAGAGCGGCTACCCGTTCCGGATCCGACGATATATACTGTTTGTATGATTGACGCTGCATTTGAATTACCGCCATTCGCCGCCGCAGTGATTTTGTAAAAGTAACAGGGGCAGGTTAACGCGCCGAGTAATCCGCCAGTTTGTTGGTACAGAAACTGGATGTAGTACATGGGGGACGAACTGTACGTGCCTGCCGCTGCCGGTGCGGGGTAACTGGCCGCACCCGGTACTGTTGTCGTTGTCCAGGGCACGGTGGCGGGCAATGGAACGGGCAGCGCTTGTGTGCAGACCACGGGTGTGGTTGGTGTCGGGTTGCTGTTTGTGCCGCAGGCGATTCCTTGTGGCGGCGGGGCTGGCGATAGTAGCATGGCCTGCGTATCCAGCCAGTATTCGGCGTAGTTGATGGCAGCTTGCGCGGCGTCTTCGGCGCGCTGCTTTTCGCGGAAATTACCCGAGATGGTCTGGTTGGTGTTAAAACTGCCAAACAGACTCAAGCCGAGCAGGGTCATGAGTACCAGAAAAATCAGGCTGGTCACCAGAATAAAGCCGCGTTGTCTCATTTTCATATTCCGTTCATGAGCACAAAAGTTTGGGTCATCGATACGGTGGCTGGTTGCCCTGCTATTGTTGCCACCGGATTCACGAATTGCACGGTAACGTTTACACTTTTTACCTCGCTCCAGGCGGTTACACTGCTGGCAGGCAGATATTCAAAGCCGGTTGCGGTATTCATGCCATACAATATGGTCAGGCTGGCAACGCCATTCACCAGCGGGTATGTGGTGCCATTTTCCGTACATTGCAGCATATTGTTGGCAATACTGAAGGTGTCTGCATATACCGTTGTCGGAGCTGCTTGCCCTCCACACCCTTGCCATCCCTGATTGGCCGTTATATCGCTTTCGAAACGAACGGCGATGCTATCGGTACCCGGACTGGCGCCGCTGGTGCCGGAGAGCGTTTGATTGGGCAAAAACCCGGTTGCCGGCGCAGCAAAAGGAAACTGTGCGCCGGCATTGGCGGGGTAATAGCCGGCTGCATCGATGGCGCTGCCCAGAAACAGCATGGTCATGCGCTCGCTGTCTTGTAGCCCGGACAAACCGGAATTGATGGGGGTACCCGGTACCAGTGTGGTGGCGGGCATACCTTGAATGCTTTTGTTGGTGAGAGACAGACCGTAAAATATGGTGCCCAGACCTAGCAACAGGAACAATGCCAGCGCCATGGCAATCATGAGTTCAGTCAGCCCGACCCCCCGTTGACGAGGGAAACTGTGCTGGGGAATGAGATTGATGGTATTCATGGCAGGGACACCATGGTTTGATAGTTGATGGGGGTTTGTACGGCTGCTGCTCCGCCACCAACATTTCCGCTGGCAAAAATGCCGGTTTCGGTGACCGTCCAGTTGACGACGATGGTGCAAACGGTCGGGTAAGGTGATGTGGCAGTGCAGGTGATTGATCCGTTTCCATTGGGCAGTACAGTCGCCAGCGAAGAACCCCAGTTACCGACATCAGAACCTGCTTGTTGGGTTGGTGTGCAATTGGCAGCGCCGGTGCAGGGAGTGGTGCTGAGCGCCGCGCCGCTGATGGCGGTACCGTTGACGGTCAGGCTTGGGTTGGTCGACCAATATTGCGGGTTGATCTGGATGGCGTTGACCATACCTGTGGCCAGAATGGCGGCCTGACTTTGATAACGCGCCCAATCGGTGTTTTTGAGTGACAACAATTGAATGCCGGCTACCCCCAGTACGCCAATCAGGATGACGATGAGCGAGATGAGTACTTCCAGCAGGGAAAATCCGCGTTGCGATTTTATGGACATACTGCCCCCTGAACGATGGTTATCGATCCGGCGGTGATGGATGCGCACTGGTTTGATCCGGTGTCGCCCGCAATATTGTCATGCAGGCTGGCAACCCCCGTCATGATTTCGTAACCTGACGGCGTAATCTGGACTGCTGTGCCGCCATTGAAGGTGTCGCCATGTGTCACAGGCATTGAAATACGCAGGATATTCGCGTTTGGTGGGGTGGTCACCAGTCCGCTGTTGGTGGTGTCGACATACACCAGACGGCCAGTCGACCAATTTGACGACGCTGCGCCGACATCACTGCAAGTGACGTTGTCGCTGGTCGAGCAAACATAAACCGGCTGTCCACGTTTGACGGCTTCGCTGCGGGCAAAGTTGACGTCCGCCAGAAAACCGTAAATTTCTTCTTTCATGCGCATCTGGGTGGTGATGCCTTGGTACATCGGGATGCCGACAGCGAGCAAAATCGCGAGCACAATCATGGTGATCATTAATTCGATCAGTGTGAATCC
>JAJYGL010000094.1:28557-30789 GCA_021790625.1 Pseudomonadota bacterium
GCCATAGGAACGTTCAATACGGTGATACTTTTCTTTTTTCTCGTCGGTTTCCTGACGGCGTTCGCCCTGAATGGTCAGCATACCGTTGTCTACGCCGACTTTGACGTCTTCCTTGCGTACTTCAGGAATTTCTGCCTTGATGACAAACTCTTCCTCGGTTTCGCTGATGTCTACCCGAGGCAACCAGTCGCCCTTGGTCATGGTTTCCTGTCCACGACTGGCTGACCAGCCCATGGCACGGCTGTAACGATCGACCAAGTCTTCAAACTCACGCATGGGTTCCCATTTGATTAAAGCCATTTCCTGTTCTCCTTGATAAAGTTGTTGCAAAGGTTGTTGCCAACATGCTGCAAAACGCGGAGCGGTTCTGGTGATGTGTACTGATCGATGCGTACCGATCCGCAGTATCGGTAATTTACCCGTACTCGAGTCACGGATATTGGAGCGTTGTGATGGTTTTCAAGATGGTTTTCCGGTCGCTATAAATTTTCTTTTGATAGGGTTGAAATGGGGGGATATCGCCCCCATTTCTGGCACTCGCCGGGCGAGAGTGCCAATGCTTTTCAGGATGGCGCCTTGTTCGAGCGCGTTGCTATTGCAGCAACCCGTTTTTGAGAACAAGATGAATTATTTTCATTAATTTTCATTATTTTTTAGTTTGTTAGTGTTATTTTTCAGGAGAATGCATATGAAAATTCGCCCACTGCATGACCGCGTGATTGTTAAACGTCTGGAAGAAGAGCGCAAGACCGCTTCGGGTATTGTGATTCCTGATAGCGCCGCCGAAAAACCGGATCAAGGTGAAGTGCTGGCTGTTGGTAACGGCAAGATTGGTGATGATGGCAAGGTTCGCGCCTTGGACGTCAAAGTTGGCGATCGCGTGCTGTTTGGCAAGTATGCCGGTCAGGCCGTCAAGGTTGATGGCGAAGAGGTGCTGGTGATGCGCGAAGAAGATATCATGGGCATCATGGAATAATTGCCCTGTTTGCTTCATATTTTTCATTTACATGCTGTTAACAATATTCAGGAGTAAGGTATGCCAGCAAAAGACGTAAAATTTGGTGATGTTGCCCGTCAGAAAATGATGATTGGTGTCAATGTATTGGCCGATGCAGTCAAGGTGACATTGGGTCCCAAGGGCCGTAATGTGGTGCTCGACCGTTCTTATGGCGCGCCGACCATCACCAAGGATGGTGTTTCGGTTGCCAAAGAAATCGAACTGAAAGACAAATTTGAAAACATGGGCGCACAGATGGTGAAGGAAGTGTCTTCCAAAACGTCTGACGTAGCCGGTGATGGTACGACGACGGCCACCGTGCTGGCGCAGGCCATGTTGAAGGAAGGCATGAAGTTCGTTGCCGCCGGTATGAATCCGATGGATTTGAAACGCGGTATGGACAAGGCCGTGACCAGCATCGTCGCTGAGTTGCAGAAAATCTCCAAGCCTTGCACGACAGCCAAGGAAATTGCCCAGGTCGGCTCCATTTCGGCCAACTCGGAAAGCTCGATCGGTGACATTATCGCCGAAGCCATGAACAAAGTCGGCAAAGAGGGCGTCATTACCGTGGAAGATGGTACCAGCCTGCAAAATGAGCTGGATGTGGTCGAAGGCATGCAGTTTGACCGCGGTTACCTGTCTCCTTATTTCATCAACAATCAGGACAAACAGATTGCCGCGCTGGAAAATCCTTTCGTGCTGTTGCACGACAAGAAAATTTCCAACATTCGCGATCTGCTGCCTGCTTTGGAACAAGTTGCCAAGGCCGGTCGTCCCTTGCTCATCATCGCTGAAGACATCGATGGCGAAGCATTGGCCACGTTGGTCGTCAACAACATTCGCGGTATCCTGAAGACTTGTGCGGTCAAGGCGCCTGGTTTTGGCGACCGTCGCAAGGCCATGCTGGAAGATATCGCTATCCTGACCGGTGGTACAGTGATTGCAGAAGAAGTTGGTCTGTCGCTCGACAAGGTCAGCCTGACCGATCTGGGGCAAGCCAAGCGTATCGAAGTGGGCAAGGAAAACAGCATCATCATCGATGGTCATGGTTCCGAAGACAACATCAAGGCACGTATCGCGCAAATCAACCGTCAAGTTGAAGAAGCTACCAGCGATTACGACAAGGAAAAGTTGCAGGAACGCAAGGCCAAACTGGCTGGCGGCGTTGCCGTCATCAAGGTGGGCGCTGCGACCGAAGTGGAAATGAAAGAGAAGAAAGCCCGCGTGGAAGATGC
>JAJYGL010000091.1 GCA_021790625.1 Pseudomonadota bacterium
GCGCCATGACAGCACCCGACGTCATTGGCATTTCCGTCGGCACACGTCCCGATTGCGTCCCGACCGCCGTGCTCGACCTGCTGGTCGGCTACCAGCAACAAGGCTATGAGATATGGCTGGAACTCGGTCTGCAATCCGCCTTTGACGACACGCTGACCCGCATCAATCGCGGGCACAATCTGGACAGTTATCGCCACACGATTCATGCCGCCAGACAACGCGGCATCCCGGTTTGCACCCACCTGATCGTCGGTCTGCCGGGAGAAAGCGACGACCACTACCATACCAGTCTGGACACAGTACTTACCCTCGGCGTCGATGGCCTGAAGTTGCATCCGCTACATGTCGTTCGCGGCACGCAACTGGCCAACCAGTGGCGGCAAGGCACTTATGTACCACTGAAGCAACAAGATTATTGTCGCATTGCTGCCGATCTGATTGAACGCACACCGGCAGACATCATTTTTCACCGTGTGACCGGAACCGCCGCACGCGATATCCTGCTCGCCCCTGACTGGTGTGCCGGTAAATGGACTGTCCTCAACGGCATAGAAGCCGAACTAAAACGCCGCCACCATTGCCAAGGCACGCTGGCGCACCCTTCACGACCGAAACCGGAAATCGCCCATGCCGCCTGATACTATTCCCGAACTGGTCTGCCCGGCAGGCAGCCTGACTGCCCTGAAAACGGCCGTAGATCACGGTGCCGACTGCGTTTACATCGGCTTTCGCGACAATACCAATGCACGTAACTTCGCCGGTCTCAATTTTGACCGTGCCGCTGCCCACGAAGGGTTGCGTTACGCCCATGCCGCAGGAAAACAGGTCTTTGTCGCACTCAACACCAACCCACCGGACGCAGGCTGGCCGCGCTGGCAAGAAGCCGTCGATCTGGCCGCAGACCTGGGTGCCGATGCCGTTATCCTGAGCGATCCGGGCTTGATGCAGTATGCGGCACAACGACATCCACACCTGCGTCTGCACCTGTCGGTACAAGGATCGGCCACCAACTATGAAGCCATCAACTTCTATCGCCAGCAATTTGGCGTACGCCGTGCAGTGCTGCCCCGTGTCCTGTCGCTGGCCCAGGTTGAACACGTTCGGCAACACACCGAAGTAGACATTGAAATATTCGGCTTTGGCAGCCTGTGTGTCATGGTGGAAGGGCGCTGTGCGTTGTCATCCTATGTCACGGGCGACTCACCCAATACCAGCGGTGTCTGTTCACCGGCCAGAGCCGTACACTGGAAACAAACCCCCGCCGGGCTCGAATCGCGCCTCAATGAAGTCTTGATCGATCGTTACGCCGCCCATGAAAACGCCAGCTATCCAACTTTATGCAAAGGACGATTCAACGTAGGAGAAGCCAGTTACTACGCCATTGAAGAACCCGCCAGCCTCAACACGCTGGAATTGATACCGGAATTTTTTCGCATCGGTATCTCGGCCATCAAGATTGAAGGCCGGCAGCGCAGCCCTGCCTATGTGGCGCAAGTTACCCGCGTCTGGCGACAAGCCATCGACGCCTGTCGTGCCAACCGAAACCATTACAGCATCAAACCGGTGTGGATGGACACACTCAATAGCGTTGCCGAAGGGCAACAACATACACTGGGCGCCTACCACCGCCCCTGGAAATAGGTCTTGTGCATCATGAAACTGGCATTGGGTCCCCTGCATTACTACTGGACGCACGAAACGGTACGGCAGTTTTACCACGACATGGCCGATACGCCTGTCGATATCGTCTATCTTGGCGAAACTGTCTGTTCCCGTCGTCACGAACTGCGACTTGCCGACTGGCTCGACATCGCCCATCAACTCAAACAGGCAGGTAAAGAAGTTATCCTGTCATCGCAGGTATTGCTCGAATCCGAATCCGACCTGAAAACCCTGCGCCAAATCATCAGTCACGCCAACGATTTTACGATAGAAGCAAACGACATGGGGGCTGTACATCTGCTCAGCGGAAAAGCCCTGTTTGTCGCCGGCCCCCATCTGAATCTTTTCAACGCGCACAGCCTGCGGCTCATGGCATCGCTTGGCGCCAAACGTTGGGTAACGCCGCTGGAAATGTCAGGTGCCCAGCTCGCAGCGCTTCAATCGCATCGTCCTGCCAACATGGAAACCGAAATTTTCGCCTGGGGGCGACTGCCATTGGCATGGTCAGCGCGTTGCTTTACTGCACGTGCGCATAACCTGCCCAAAGACGACTGCCAATTTCGTTGCCTCGATTATCCGCAGGGCCTGCTCATGAACACCCGTGAAGACAAAGCTTTTCTGGTTCTGAATGGCATTCAGACCCAGTCGGCACACACCCACAACCTGCTGCCGGAACTTGACGCATTACATGCTTGCCAGGTCGATATTCTACGCATCAGCCCGCAGCCAGAACATACCCGTGACATTGTGGCGCTGTTTCGCAACGCAATCGACACGACCGAGAACCCGGCCTGTCGTCAACAAACGCCAGAAGCAGTAAATACATTGCAGGCACTAGCAGCATTCGCGCCACAAGGGCTATGCAATGGTTACTGGTACGGACAGCCTGGCATGGCGCAACAAAACACCGTGCAACAAAACACCGTGCAACGAAATGCCGCACAACGAAACGCAGCGCAGGGAAAACAGCCATGATAGCCCTGCACGACGACATCGCTGACGCCATCACCCACAATGCCATTGACCGGGAGCACTGGCAACGCCACCTCATTGGTCAGCTACCAGATCAATTGCGATTCTATCGCTGTCATCCGGCAGCAAGCTTGGGTCGCGACCAGATCATCCAGCACGAATTACGCACCGAATATTGTGCACGGCACAATATTCCATGGGTGCGCCGTCTCACGGGCGGCAACACCCTGTATCTGGACGCACAACAACTGTGCTGGTCACAATTGATGACACTGGATCACGCAATCAGCACGGAAACCGCGCTTAAACAACATGCACAAGCGGTCATGGGCGCGCTCCATTCGCTGGGAATTCGCGACACCGCCTGGCGCTGGCCAAACAGCATCGAAATCGATGGCCGCCGTATCGCCACACTATTTTGCATCCGACAGGATACCAGCCTACTCCTGCAAGGCGCCCTGTTGCTGGATGTCGACATCCGAACCACGCTATCCGTGTTACGCGTCCCCAGTGAAAAGCTCTCAGCCGATGGTCTTGCCGCCGCACGTGACCACATCATCACCATCAAGGAACTACTGGGCGACATTCCTGCCATCGATGACATATGCTGTCAATTGTCTCGCGCGCTCTGTCCTGACGAAGCCAACAACCACGCCATTTGCAGCCACGACATTCGCAGCCATGACCAGATCGCGCCAGCCGCATCTGCCGACGCCCACGCGGAAGCCCTGCACGCTGCGCAAATGCTCGACTGGCGTGGCGACAAACCCGACAACACTGTAGAAGCCATGTGGAAGACACCCGGCGGCCTGCTACGCGCCCGCGCCCAATTTGATGCAGAAGGCGTCACCTGCAACCAAATAGAAATCGGTGGTGATGTACATACCCATCCTGCCGATCTCCTGCAACACATTTCGCGCGCATTAAGCGGCCTGCCCTGCCATCTACTCAGTATTCGCCTCAAAGAAAAATGCGGAACACCCGCTGTTGAAACATTGGGATTCGGCTATCAGGATTTGCTGCACCTGTTACATACCCTGCTCGATAAACTGTCCCTGCGCACACAGGCAAACCTGACAAATCAAACGCTGGACAGCCTGATGCTGCACAATCCGAAAGGGCAGACCGCACGAGAAATTCTGCGCGACGCCAGCGTCATGCTGATACCCTACTGCGCAAAACCCAATTGGTGCAAATGGCGAAACCGTGATGGCTGCCCGGAATGCGGCAAGTGCGAGGTGGGCGATGCCTACCGACTGGCGCGCGAACGGCGCATGCAGGTATTCACCATCATGCGTTATGAGCACCTGGTCACCACACTCAAACAACTCAAGGCAGCCCGGACAGCAGCCTACATCGGCATGTGCTGTAGCAATTTTTTCATCAAACGTCATCGCGCCTTTGAAGAGGCAGGCATACCGGCACTGTTGCTCGACATCAGCGGCTCGAACTGCTACGAACTGCAACAAGAAGAACTGGCGTATGCCGGTAAATTTGAAGCCAAGGCGCAACTGGACATCGCAGCATTACAGCAAGTCATCCACTTTTGTCCCAAACCATTCATCGACCACGAGACACAGGAAAACCCGGTATGAAACTGCCCCTGCCCAAAATCTTTCACAACATGCCAACCCTTCCCGTACTCACAAACTTGTCTGGCCTGTTGCCACCGTCCCCGCATTCCGTTCTGTTCTGCCTGTTACTCAACCGCCTGTTGCAAAACCAGCATGCTGATTTTTCTCCCCTGCAAGGCAAATCACTCTGCCTGCACAGCCAGGACATCAAACTCTCCCTCTTTCTTGGCAGCAACCAGAAAAAACTCATCCCGCTCGGATTTCGTCACGACGCCACACTGACCATCAGCGCCAATTTGCGCGATTTCATCCGGCTTGCCCTACGCCAGGAAGACCCGGATACGCTGTTCTTTAGCCGGCGCCTGAGCATGGAAGGCGACACCGAACTCGGTTTGTGGTTCAAAAATCTGCTTGATACCATCGACCCGAGCCAACTGACGGCGTTAAGAAGCCATTGATTGATTGATTCCCCCGCCAGGCCGCCATCGCGGCCATGTGGGAATAGATCAGCGGTTCCTCAGGACATCCGGCGACAAAAATCCGTTTTTTCGCCAGGTCAGCACCAGCGTATCGCGGAAGCCATTTCCATTTACCGGCTGGATTGGCGTGGATTCATGAATCATCCGTTCGTCGTCCAGCATCATCAGCGTCCAGTTTTCCAGCAAGGTAAACCGCCGTCCTTCACTGGCGTTATTCAGGAACACCCGACTCTCGCCTCCCTGAACGTGCTGCCTGTCCGCCAAAAAAATACTTACAAAATCAACGCCATCGCGATGCGCGCCTTCTGGCGTCGGGCGACCGATACCCCCTGTGGTATCGATGCGAAACACATGCGCTTCCACGAACCAGCGCTGTTCGCCTTTGATGGCTGAACAGACTTCGCCCAACTGCAACAACATTTTCTGCCAGACCGGTTGTATCACCATCTCTCGTTCCACCGGGTCGAACATGCGCAATACACCGCCATGCAAGGCGTTATATTCAACCGGTTGCCAATGCGCACGATGCGGCACCTGCTCGACATGCCCCTGTTGCACGATAAAACACGAATGACGGCGGCGACGGTAATGTCCGCCGTCCTTTAACCACCTGTCGGCCGGCAATCGGCTCCAGAACGGCTGCAATGCCTGTAACGCAGCAAGGTCGTCACCCAGAAAACCGGCAACCTCCACAGGAGGAAGCACGGCGTATGCCTGTCCAGCCAAATCCCGCACAAAATTTTCCAGCTTACTGTAAGGAGGTGTAATCAACATGGTTTGAGCACAAAAAGTAGAAAAAAACAGCCGAATCCTGTAGTCTATACCACAAGCATTCGCCACGCCAAATCTTCCACAACCCTTCTGCCCACTCACGAAAGGATGCTTTATGCAACGTCTGTTTTTGGCCATTGCCCTGATTTTTTCCCTGCCTGCCAGCGAAGCAGCCGGCTTCACCCTTGACAGTCCAGATATTTCAGCAGGGAAAACAATACCAACCCTATATACGTACAATGGCTTCGGCTGCACGGGCAGCAACGTGTCCCCTGCGCTGAACTGGCATAACCCGCCTGCCGGCACACAAAGCTTCGCCATCACTGTACACGACCCGGATGCGCCAACTGGCGGCGCCGGCTGGTGGCACTGGATAGTCATCAACCTTCCTGCCACCATGACCGGACTGGCGCGCGGCGACGGTACGGCAGATGGCAGCCATCTTCCTGCCGGCGCACAACAAATTCGCACCGATTTCGGTACACCTGGCTGGGGCGGACCTTGCCCACCTGTTGGCGACAAGCCACACCATTACCATTTTACGGTCTATGCGCTCAAGGTTTCTCACCTGGATGTCCCGGCCAATGCCTCAGCATCGCTCGCTGGTTTCATGATTAATCACGCCGCGTTGGGTAAAGCCCAATTGGTAGCTCCGTACGGGCGATAACAAAATATCCGCGATACACTTCCCCACCCGCAACGGTGGGGTTTGTTGCGGATCAGAAAACCAACGGGCTTGATTTGCCGTGCCCGTGCAATCCGAGCGCTTCCTTAAATAACGCCGATGACCAGCAGGAGCGCCCTGTCTATCATTTTCATCCGCTCATCGTCGAGGCGGCCAAACGGTTCGCTGATTTTGGTGCGCGGTAGCGTCGAGAGCTTGTCCACCATGACTTGCGATAGCGTGCTCAGCCCGTTGGCCGGATTCGGTTCCACGATGACGCGAAACGTGGCATTGCGTAAATTGCTTGTCACCGGGCACAACACGACGCTTTCCAGATCGGTCAGCAGGTCTGATTGAACGATCAAGGCTGGCCGTGGTTTGCCATAATCACCCTGCAATGAAACCATCACGAGGTCACCTCGCTGCATCACTCCCAACCTTTAACTTGCGATGCTGCCTCTTCGGTGAAGCACAAAACCTCAGCTTCCGCTAGGTCACTCTTCAGGCCTTGGCACTGCTTGCGCACTTGCGCCGTGAACTCGGGCGAGCGTGTGTCTGGCACCCAAAACTGGACAGGCCGTAGCCCCGCCGCGTACATCCGCTCGCGATACCGAGCTACCTTTGATTCGTGAATTGATGGCATGGTGCTAACTCCATTGGCTACATATGCGATTACATATGCGATTACATATGCAGTTACATGATACCGAACATGCAACCGCAATGCAAGTATGGTTAAGAAACCGCTGATCGATTCACGCGCCAATTCATGAAAAGATCGGGGCAGGTCAAACGATGACGCCACACCATAAATTGCGGTAAAATCCCCACTTTCCTGTCAGAGCATATTCCCGCCGTTCATGCGT
>JAJYGL010000013.1 GCA_021790625.1 Pseudomonadota bacterium
CCAACAAGCGTGCCTGGCAGGCTGTTCACGATCTACTGGCAAGGTTGGCCAACCAACCCGGATTCCACGGTGTGCGCGAGCAAACCTGGGCGGTTTGTCAGGAGGCAAAACGGCGGGGATACGCAGGCGAATTGCCGCATCTGTACTACATGCAGAAGATTTCGCATGGCGATCCTCTGAAATTGCCATAGTTCTGCATCTGATGAGCAAGGATGGCATAGTGGTGCTGACAATTCGTTGTCTGTGCCCCAGCCAGCAAGCCAAACAATAAGCTTGCACAAAGTCACCCGGCTGATGCCCAGCATTTCTTACGCTACATTTGACAAACACAACACTTCTGTTATGCTTCGCCCATGAACTCCAAGCAGATGAAGAAATGGCTAGAGCAACAAGGCGCGACTTTCCAGCCCGGTAAAGGTTCGCACCTGAAAGTATTTCTGAACGGCAAGCAGTCCTCCCTCCCCATGCACGGTACCGCCGAGCTTGGCAAAGGGCTGGAAGCCGCGATCAAACGACAGCTTGGTTTGTGAAGTGAAGGAGAGAATGATGTTCGACTACCCCGTGACCTTGACCCCCGATGACGGCACCGTGCTGGTCACGTTTGTCGACGTGCCCGAAGCCATCACCTTCGGTGCCGATGAGGATGAAGCCCTGCTGAACGCGATCGACGCGCTGGAAACCGGCTTGTCGTTCTATGTTGATGCCCGCAAACCGCTCCCCGTTGCCAGCCAGCCGGCAGCCAGACAAATAACCGTGCGGCCATCTGCGCTGGAATGCGCCAAGCTGGGCGTGTACCAGGCGATGACCGAACAGGGAATCAAGAAGGCGGAACTCGCCCGTCGCCTGGGGTGGCACATGCCGCAAGTTGATCGCCTGTTCGACCTGCGTCACGCCTCAAAACTCGACCAGATCGAGGCTGCTGCCAACGCGCTTGGCAAGCATGTTCATGTGCAAATTTCCTGACACAAACGGAAATACTGTGAGATTTTCAGAAGAGCGGACAAACCTCGGTCTTGATTGAGATGCACAGCGATCTTAGTTCCCCCAAATGAGACGCGTTAAGGCAGCATAATGATATTAAAGGTTTTTTATTTGAAACACTTGCGCCCCACGCAAGTACGCTCGCCCTCGTCAACGCCTGAAATTAAAGGGATTCCGGATGTTGTGTATGAATCTGGCGCACGCCGATAGTCGTTCTGCTGAATTCAGCATCATTCATCCTCTTACCTTGCTGGTTTTTTCTTTTGCTTTGAAAATGCGTGAGTTTGCCGCTCCTGCCGGCATGCAGCCAGGCAGGCGCAGCCGACATTTCACGATCGGGGTTGGAAGACAGCGAAATCAATTGATGTGGGCCGTACAGCCCGGCGTGTTGAAACTCCAGTCGGAACATCCCATCATTTGCGTTTTACTCTGGGCCGAGAAGTCGGCAAGTGCCTGATTTGTGCTCTTGATATAAGCAGAGCAGCCCGGAACGTTGAAACTCCAGTCGGAACAAACCATCGACTGCGCATTTCTCTGGACCGGATTGTTGGTGGGTACTTGTTTTGTACTTTTGACATAGGCAGCACAACCCGGCGTGTTGAAACTCAGGTCGGTGCAGGACAGGTCATTACTGTGGGCAGCATTGGCTGAAAACAATGCAGCGAAGCCAATAAATGTTGCGGTCAGACTCAAGGCAAATGAACTTTGCATGATGATTCCCTTTTGATGATTAAAAAACGTGTTCATGAAACAAATCCTGAACAGGGACAATTGAATATGCCAGAATCATGCCAAGTCTGTTTTTGTTTGATAATATTGAACATTTTTTATTTTTGGAAATAATAAACCGTTTACACGTTCACAATGAACGAACTGAACGGCGTCCATTGTGAACGCTACAAGCTCGGAGAGAAAATAAATCAACTGTTAAGTATGGAGATGATCATGGGTTCTGTTATTTTGGCGAGATTTTTGTTGTAAGGACACCTCCATTCGGAGTAAAAATGATTGTTATCTTGAATCAAAACCGACGGCGCGCTCACGCCCAAGAGTGCAGCGACCAAAGTCATGGCTGTATTTTTCACTGCGTAAGCTCATTTGTCGCGTTGACACACAGATTCAACTCCTCTTTGCCCAAAATCCACGAATCACGCTGCTGGCTGTGCTCAAAATGAATAGCGCCAGCGCTATTGCATTCAACAATCCGCCAAGGCTGCGCAAAGCAGATGATCCCGCCCCATCACCCACAAGTCGCACTAACAGCGAGGCATGCAGCGCCAGCAGCGGCAGATAGAAAGTCCAGTGATAAGGCATTTTGATCCGCAATACGGCGGGAAATATTACCGGCGCATGACCAAATATCATCGAGAACACAAAACCGATCAGGATGGCGTGCAACACCGCATCATAGGCCATCCCGGTCAGGCTGCCAGCAGCAAGCAGCGTAATGCCGCCAACGGCAAGCCAGGCATAGCCGGAGAGCAGGCAGACAGCGATGAAACGAGTCAACCCTTGTTCGCGTACCGTGCGCCGCGCAATATCCTGGCGCAGCAGCCACAAAGCCAGCATAAGTAACCCCATGCCATACAGGATGGTGCCGGCACCGATCCTGCTGAGGAAGCCGCCTGTCAACAGTGTTGCAAGAATGACCACAAAGATGCGCTTGGCTGTGGGGGATGGCGGCAGGAAGCGGGACAGTTCCAGCCGTTCGCCGGCGATGGTCAGGATCAGGAAGTTGATCCACAGCGGCACGACTCCTGACACCGGGGTGCCCATTAGCCAGATCAGGTTGCCGATCAGCCAGCTCAGCGCTCCCAGCACCATTGTGAGCATGAACAGCTCACGCTGGCGCAGCATGATCAGAGTGGTCCCGGCGAACAGCACGGCGCTGCCCAGCGTAATGGCTGACGCGCCGATGGCAGGAGAGAAACCGGACAAGAGTGCCATGCCGCCCAGTCCAGTCATTAGCGGTCCGGCGTAAGCCCAGCGGCGACCCATCGCGACCGCTCGCTCCAGCCCGATGACCGTGCCAAGAAAGCCCGACACCATTAATGGACCATGCAGCAGCACCAGATGTGTCGAGGGTAGCGGTACACGCCAGCCCAAGCGCGCCAGCCCCGCCAATACGCCCATTGCCAGCGAAACAAACCCCAGGACAAGAAGCGGTAGCCGGAATGGAACGCCCAGGTCACCGGATCGCATGGCTTTGCTCCGGTCAGGATTGGCAGGCGGAACAGCAGCCCGTAACCCGGCCAATACGCACCCGCCAGACATCCGGGCCGTCTTCCAGATAATCCCATGTGAACTTCCCGCTATGTTCAGCCTGGAATTGGTAATACAGTGGTTTGGGATCATGGTCATTGACCAGAAGCAATGTTTCGTCTTGAGCCAGACGAGAGAAGGTGCCAAAAATGAGTGGGTGGCGATCGCGCGGCGCAATGGCTCGGACATCGACGGTAATATCTGTGGTCGTCATGCTGATTCTCCTGTGGTTTGTGGCGGGTTTAATCCCAATTTAAGTGTTTGCGTGCGGGCTCACGCATCTTGTCAGGGCTCCATGGTGGATCCCAAACCAGATTGAGGTCGATTTCGATATCCTTTGGCACCAATTTTGCCAACGCTTCGCGGGCATCATCGAGGATCATCTCTCCCATCGGGCACGCCGGTGTGGTCATGGTCAGATCGACGCGCAACCTGTTGTCTGAAATCTCCAGACCGTACACCAAGCCCAGATCAACGATATTGATCCCGATTTCAGGGTCAATTACACCACGCAAAGCGGTCTCAACCTCTTGCTCGGTGGGTACTCCTGATTGCATCGACATCACGGGCTCCATTAAGATGTATAAAGAATACACCTTCAATTTACCACCATACGATCGTTAAATCAATATCATCGAGATAATTTTATCCATATCAGTGCGAACATATTTCAGGTTATGCGGATTGGCGACCAATTCAGGCTATACTTGAAAGGTATATTGGATATATATGTTTATCCGGAGGTGTTATGCAACTTACCCGCTTTACAGATTATTCATTGCGCGTGCTCATCTATTTGGGTGAACGGTTCGATCAACTGGTAACCATCAAAGAAATTGCTGAAGAATATGCCATCTCCGAAAATCATCTGATGAAAGTCATTCACAAATTGGCTGGACATGGCTATATCATCACAACGCGTGGGAGGGGAGGCGGTATGCGCCTGGCACGACGGCCGGAAAGGATCAATCTGGGCGATGTCGTGCGTGATACTGAAGAAAATATGGATATTGCGGAATGCTTCAACGCCAGAATCAAATCCTGCACTTTGTTACCAGCCTGCGCCCTCAAATCGGTATTGATACAAGCCAGGAAAAGCTTTCTCGCGACACTGGATTTGTATCAGTTGTCTGATTTGATTCATGCCCCCCAGGAAGCCGGCACGCCTGCGCAGGTTGCCTCACCGATTACAATTGGAAAAATCGGTGCATAGGGGAAACGCTGATTTATTCCTGAATTTTAACTGCGTATAAACAAATACCTAAGTAAATCAGCATCTTGCCACCACTTTCCACAATAAAAAACGGCGAGAAATCTCCCGCCGTTTTTTATCTTGCCCAGCATATTACTGTAACGACATGTCATCCTTGACAATATGCGGCGTAATGAACACCATCAACTCCTCCTTGACGTCTGACTGGGCATTGTCATGGAACAACATACCAACCCAGGGGAGGTCTGCCAAACCCGGAACCTTGTTAATGGTTTGCGTCTTGTTCTGCGTATAAATACCACCCAACACGACAGTTTGCCCATTCTTGACACGCACTTGCGTTTTGACCCGTTTGGTGTTGATAGGAATGGCTTGCACTCCGCCACTATTAAATGGCGTGCCTTCGTTGTCGTCCTGCAGTTCAATGGTCAGAATCACCGAATCATTGTTCAGTATCTGCGGGTTGACCAACAGGCACAAGAAAGCATTCACAAAGGTGACGGTTGGCGGCGCGTTGGCAGTTCCTGGCGTGACTTCTGGAATTTGTTGACCTTCCAGAATCACTGCCGGTTTCTGATTGGATGTAATCACCCGTGGGCTGGATATAATCTTGCCGACACCATCAATTTCCATCGCCGACAACTCGAGATTGAGTAACGAGCTACTGCCAACGTTATACAACGACAAACCCAACGTCGCGGCATTGGTGGCAGCCGATGGCAAATCCACCATGAACGGATTGGTAGCGCGAGCCGTTGCGCCCAGCGCACCAGACACCGCCGTGTTACCGGCGGCCATGGTATTGACTGCATCATTGGCGCTACTGGAGATACCGCCCAATGTCCCGCCATTACTCGTGCTAAATGGTGCAGATGCGCCAAACTTCACCCCAAGCTCCTTCTGGAAGCTGGAGTCTGCAATGACCACACGCGCTTCAATCATCACCTGCCGAGCGGGTGTATCAATCAGTTTCAGCAACTGTGCCACTTGTTCCTGCTTGGTCAGTGTGTCGCTGACAATGAGTGTATTGGTCTGCATTTCGGAAGTTGCCGTACCGCGTGCCGACAAAATCCGGTTCGGGTTGGACGCTCCGCCTGACGCCGTCGGCATCGCCCCGCCTGCACTTGCCGTTTGCGCCTTGATACCTTGCGCTTGGGCATCACAAGTCACATCTTGACCGGTATCACCAGGCAACGGCGGCATACCGAGTAGTTCACGCGATGCCGCATCGGCTTTTTTATAATTCAGTTGATACTGACGCACAACCAGAGGTTCCAGAGCTTCAATACTCTGACGGGATTCAAGCTCGCTCTTTTCCTTGGATAGCAATTCATCTTTGGGTGCGACCCAAATGACATTGCCATTCTCGCGCTTATCCAGTCCTTTGCTTTGCAGGATGATATCCAGCGCCTGATCCCATGGCACGTCTTTGAGCAACAACGTGAGGTTTCCTGTTACCGTATCGCTGGTAATGATGTTTTTACCCGTAAAGTCTGCAATGACCTGCAACACGGCACGCACATCAGTATTCTGGAAATTCAGTGACAGTTTTTCGCCGGTATAACGTGGCTTTTCGCCATTCAACTGCGCTTGCTCCGCTTTCTTGCGAACTTCAACAATAAATTGGTTATCGGTTTGGTAAGCCGAATATTCGTAGTCACCTTTGGGTGTAATACGCATATCCACATCCTGACCATCTTTCACGCTGGTAATTGTAGCCACCGGCGTACCAAAGTCAGTCACATCCAGGCGGCGCTGCAACTGGCGGGGCAAATCGGTATTGATAAAATGCACCAGCAAATGATCGCCATCTTTATGAATATCGATACCGGTCGTGCTATCCGAGAGGTTGGTAATCACACGCCCCTCCCCGGAAGAACCACGACGAAAATCAATATCCTGAATCGTGTGCTGGCTGGTTGATGGTCCAGCCGCAGAAAACTGTGTGGCCGCATTGGCCATCGTGGCATTTTCACTCAGGGTTATCATGAGATTGCCGTTGTCCACACGCGTTTCATATTGCGCTGGATGCAAGAGATTCAGCACAACGCGCGTTCGATCGCCTGCCTGTACGACATTCATGCTATGCAATACACCCTGATTGACTGGGATGGTGTTTTTTCCGAGCCCATTGCTCATATTGAAAAAATCCATCGCCACCCGAGGAGGTGCGTTCACCGTGAAGCTGACTGGAGTTGACAGCAATTTTTGAGTTGTACTGATTTTTATCAACACTTTACCATCGGCAAGTGTTGAAAATTCAATATTTGAAATGGCATTCGTATCTGCCATCACCGGCCGCCATGCCAAGGTTCCCAGCATCACAAACACTGCCAATACTTGAATCCCCAGCGCCCTGATTATTGATTTCATGTTTTCCTGCTCCTCATTGTTCCTGCAAGGTCAGCGTACTGTCACGTTCCGACCAGTCACCCACAGCATCCTGCACCATTTCCCTCAATTTTATTTCTTTGTTGGAAATAGCCACAATCTTTCCAAAATTCTGTCCGAGGTAATTGCCGACCTGGACGGTATAATAAGTGTTCACTGGTGTTTTAATCACCGCAAAAACTTGTCCTTTACGCTGAATCACCCCAACCATTTTCAGCGTTTCCAGCGAGAACGATTCCAGCAGCTCGCGCGGCCGGTTCAAATCTGGCTGCAGCCCATTGTCCGACGCATTGAATTTCAGTTTGCGCGGCTTGAAAGGGTCTGGTAAATCAAAGTCGTTGTACACAAAAGGCTGATAAGGCTTGACTTCTGGCAGTGGCGGAATTTTTCCATGTACATTATTACCTGCATCCTGCACGAACTGTTTCAAATCATCATTATGACCAAACCCGCAACCAGCAAGCGCCAGTACTAGCAGAGGGGTGAAAAACATGCGCTGATTCATTTCCCCTCCTTCTTCGGTTTTTTGGCTTTCTGTTGCGCCATCAATTCATCCGGATCCAGATAACGATAGGTTTCAACCACTGCATTCATGGTCAACTCGCCATCTTTGCCGTCCTTGGCATCTTTATTGGCAGAAATATTGATATCGTGTAGTGTCGCGATCCGGGACAGTTGAGCGACATCACTGGCGAATGCACCAAAATCATGGTATGAGCCGGATACCTTGATATCAATCGGCAGTTCGGCATAAAAATCATGCATTTTTTCTGCTTGTGGCTTGAACAGATCAAAATGCAATCCTCTGCCAAGCCCCGCCTGATTGATATCGCTCAACAGAGCATCCATTTCAGACTTGTTCGGTAACTGCCGCAACAGCGCGCCAAACGACCGGTTGATTTCGACCAGTTGCCGCTTGTAAGCCGGCAAATTGATAGCTTGTCGCTTCTTGTCAATAAAACTGTCACGCAAGGTCATTTCCTGATTTTTCGCAGCATCAAGGGCAACAATCTGCCCTCGCCAGACAAACCAGTAACCCACCGCCAATACCAGTACAAACACAGCGCCCAATGCGCCGAACCGTACCGGCGCGGGCGCACTGGCCAATGTTTTCAGGTCGATATTGTTGATATCGTTCAATGCAAACGCCATCGTCTAATCCGCCTTTCCGTTTTTGTCTGGTTCCTTGCTACCGGAGGTGGCTACCAGATTCTTCGTATGAACATCCATGCTGAACTCATTTGCCTGAATGCCTTGAATCGTGGCGGCTTTTACTTCAATCAGCGTCGCATTCGACAGCCAGGGCGAACTGTCCAGATTACGCATCAAGGAAGAAACCCGCGCACTGGATTGCGCGTACCCCTGCAAATGCACGACGTCGCCATGCTGATCGATTGACTTGAGAA
Organism: Pseudomonadota bacterium; assembly: GCA_021790625.1. Lineage (GTDB taxonomy): Bacteria > Pseudomonadota > Gammaproteobacteria > Burkholderiales > Sulfuriferulaceae > Sulfuriferula. The sequence continues at coordinate 8,254 of JAJYGL010000013.1, forward strand.
AAACGCCCTCCGGCATCAAGCGCACCAGTTGATCCAGCAAATGGACAGCATCTGAACGATCCGTCTGCAAGGACTCCACCACCTGTTTGCGAGCCAGCAATTCCTGTGTCTCTTTTTTTAACTCATGGATGGCACTAATCTGCTTGTCCAGTTTGGCAATTTCGTTTTTCAGATATTCGTTGCGTGCATTTTGCATCTGCAACCGGGCGTCAAATATGGTGAAGCCGAGCAACACCACAAGAACCCCGATAACCGCCACCCCACCCAACAAAACAGCAAATTGCCGCAGTCGAGCGATACGACGCGTTTCGCGATATGGTAATAAATTCAGACGTATCATGGCGTATCAAACCTCCTCATGGCCAAGCCACAAGCTACCAATAAGGCAGGAGCATCTGCAACCAGTTTCGCCGAGGCGATATTGCCAGACAAGACCATACCGGCAAATGGGTTGGCAACCAGTGTACTGGCCTCAGTACGGCTGGCCACCGCATCATCCAGGCCGGGCAGAATGGCTGTTCCGCCTGCCAGGACAATATAATCGACCCGTGAAAATGACGTTGCTGCCACGAACATCTGCAAGGCGCGTCCAATCTCGAGCGCCAACGTTTCCGTAAAGGGCTGCAAAATTTCTACCCCATACTTGTCCGGCGTGTCGCCCTTGCGCTTTAATTTCTCCGCTTCTTCAAACGACATACCATAACGACGTTGAATTTCCTGCGTCAACTGGTTGCCGCCAAAAGATTGTTCGCGGGAATACACCATGACTTTATCAACAAACACCAAAATATGCATGGTGGTTGCCCCGATATCAATCAATGCGACCGTCTGGCCACGCGCATTGTCGGGCAGAATATGCATCATGCCTTCATAAGCAGTCTGACTGGCATTGAACTCAGCGTCCATCACCGACACCTTCAACCCTGCTGCCTCGGCAACAGCCACCCTATCTTCGATTTTCTCTTTGCGGCTGGCTACCAATAACACATCCACATCGCCACTGGAATTCGTCGCCGGACCCAACACCTGAAAATCAAGATTTACTTCGTCCAGCGAAAAAGGAACGACTTGATTTGCCTCGACTTGCACCTGAATTTCCATGTCATCTTCAGACAGATCGGCCGGCAATACCAGTTTCTTGGAGATGACGGCCGACGACGGCAACGCCATCGCCACATGGCGAATCCGCGTTCCCATCTGTCCCCACGCCTGTTTCAAAGCGTCCACCACTTCGTCCACCTTGGCGATGTTACCATCCACCACGGCATCCCTTGACAAAGGTTCAATGACATAACGCTCGACACTGTACTTACCACGGCCGGCATCCGCCAGTTCGACCAGCTTGACGGCAGCCGAACTGATATCAACGCCAACCAACGGCGGCGTTTTCACTTCAAACAAGTTGAATTGCAAGCGCATTCCCAAGTGTATTCCCTTTTTTAATTTGATAGTTAGGAAATAAAGCGATAATTCACATTAAAGACTATCAGCAACTTTTCAAGATGTAAACATTTTTTTGGGAGTAATGAAACTTCTTACCCAAATAATTGTTGCCATCCCTTGCTTTCAAGGAGACTCTGATTTAGATTTATTGACGTACAACCGAAACAGCAAGCTAATCAGCGCCTTCCAAAGTCCGCCTGTGACCCCTCCCGTGGTGCATCATAAAACAAATTCTGTCTTGTGGTCACGCACAAAACACAAAAATCCGCGATAATGACAGTATTTTGTTCCCCACACACACTATTGAATCTCCTTATCGGATATGCAAATCTCGCGCTGGATCACCATTACTTTCGCTCTGCTTACCAGTTTTATTGTCGTGGTTGCCGCTACCATCGGACTGGCTATTGCCCTTATCTACCCCAATCTGCCCGACATGCATACGCTGACCGACTACCAGCCAAAAATGCCTATGCGGGTATACACCAGCGATGGCGCACTCATCGCCGAATTCGGCGAGCAACATCGTGCATTCATCACGCTGCAACAAACCCCGAAAATCTTACAGGAAGCCATCCTCGCTGCCGAAGACGACCGTTTTTACGAACACGGCGGTATCGACATAACCGGCGTCATCCGCGCCGCCCTCAGCAATCTGGTTTCTGGCGGTGCAAAAGAGGGTGCATCGACCATCACCATGCAGGTAGCGCGCAACTTCTTTCTGTCCAGCGAAAAGACTTTTACCCGCAAACTCAATGAAGCCCTGCTATCCATCAAAATCGAACGCAATCTGAGCAAAGACCAGATTCTCACCCTATACATCAATCAGATTTACCTCGGACAGCGCGCCTATGGCTTTGCCTCTGCCGCCGAAACCTATTTCGGCAAGCCTGTCAGCAAGCTGAGCATCGCTGAGGCCGCCATGCTGGCCGGCCTTCCCAAAGCACCCTCCAAATACAATCCGGTTGTCAACTTACCGCGCGCACTGACAAGACAACACTATGTATTGCACCGCATGCTGGAATTGCACGATATTGATGCAGCGCAATATCAGGCCGCCATCAACCAGACGTTGAACGTGCGCAAATCCTCCTCGCAACAATACACGGTACACGCCAGCTACGTCGCAGAAATGATCCGTCAGGCCATGTATGAACAATATCATGACGCCATCTACACCGACGGGCTCAAGGTCTATACCACGTTGCGCAAATCCGACCAGATCGCAGCAGACAACGCGCTCTGGTCAGGCGTAGAAAGCTACGACCGCCGACACGGCTACCGGGGAGCAGAAGCCTGGCTACCGGCATCTTTCGATTTAAGCCAAACGGACGCCCTGGACGCTGCGCTGCAAAACACGCCGTCCATCCACAATCTTGTCCCCGCCATTGTTTTGTCAGCCAACCCGAAACGCGTCACCGTCTGGATCAAACACCTGGGGCAAACCGATATCTCCGGCGCAGGACTGGCTTTTGCCCAACGCGCATTAAGTCGAACCAACCAATCCAGACATCTGGACTTACTGCGCCCGGGTGCCATCATTCGCGTCATACACTCATCAGGCAATGGCTGGGAAATCAGCCAGTTACCAAAGGTTCAGGCAGCACTGGTGACGCTCGACCCGGAAACGGGCGCCATTCGCGCATTGGTCGGCGGTTTTGATTACGATCTGGACAAATTCAACCACGCCATACAGGCATGGCGTCAGCCAGGCTCCAGCTTCAAACCTTTCATTTACTCTGCCGCACTGGAAAAGGGTTTTACCCCGGCCACCTTACTGGAAGACTCCCCCATCAATATTCCTCCTGAGCAAACTGGCGGCGTGCTCTGGCAACCCAAAGATTACGAAAGCACATGGAATGGTACGCTGGTCAGCATGCAGGATGCGTTGGTGCACTCGCTCAATCTGCCCACCATTCGCATCATGCAAAGCATTACCCCTGCCTACGCACTGAATTATGTGCAACGTTTCGGCTTTGACACGCAACACATCCCACCCTATTTGACCATGGCGCTGGGTGCAGGCACCGTCACCCCGCTGCAAATGGCGGCCGCTTATGCCGTTTTTGCCAATGGCGGTGCCCGAATCACGCCTTACATCATTGACCACATCACCGATCAGAATGGTCACCTTCTGATGAAAAACACTCCCCAGCCACGCACACAGGTCATCGACCCCCGCAACGCCTTCATCATTACCAGCATGATGCAAGATGTCATCAGGCGCGGCACCGGAGCTGCCGCCAGCAAACTTGGTCGGCAAGATCTGGCGGGCAAGACCGGCACCACCAATGACCAGCGCGATGCCTGGTTCGCAGGCTTCCAACCCCATCTGGTCGCGGTGGCATGGATAGGCTATGACCAGCCAAAATCCTTGGGCAGTGGCGAAACTGGTGCCCAGGCAGCGCTTCCCATCTGGATGAAATACATGGCAGAAGCGCTCAAAAACACACCTCAGGCCAGCATCAACCCACCTGATGGTGTCGTCAGCCTCACCATCAATCCGTTGACCGGATTGCCCGCCTCACCCGGCGAGACGGGAACGCAAGAATATTTTTTGAAAGAAAATGTCCCAACAGCACAAACCGGAAATCCGCCCGCGACGACTCCATCAACGGCGTCTGCTGGTGCATCCTCAGGCAACGGTACATCAACCAATGGACCGCCAGCAGCACCCCAACTCATTTTTACTACCCCGCGACCATGAAACTGAATTCAACCCGTCAACTGGTTGCCCAACTCGCTGCACAACTCATGTATGAACACAGCATTCATGACTACGCACAGGCACGACGCAAGGCAGCCAAACAACTTTGCATTGTTGATGCCCATCATTTGCCAGACAACAGTGAAATTGAAGCCGCCATTCGCGAACGACAGACTGTCTTCTTTGCCGACGATCACGCCGACACGACCCAACGCTTACGCCTGCTGGCACTGGATGTCATGCGTGAGCTCGACCAGTTCGACCCGCACCTGACCGGAGACGTATTACAGGGAACAGCAGGACAATACGCCAACATTTCAATCGAACTATATGCCGACAGCGAAAAAGAAGTCGAGATGCACCTGCTCAACCACAACATCCCTTTTCAGCAATCGCAAACCACCGCTACGCGTCACAACAAGGCAACGCCGCGCTTTGTGCTGCAACACGACAACAACGACATCTGGTTGACCATCCGGCCTCGCAACAGCCGACACAACACGCCCCGCCCCAACGACAACACCACGCTGCGACGCGCCTCACTTCTCCAACTCACCGAACTATTGGGAACCGCTGATTAATTCCCACATGGCCGCGATGGCGGCCTGGTGGGATGAAATGCAAGGCGTGGCTCGCAGTCAAGGGTTATTCTCCTTGGCAAGAGACACAACGCGGCAGTTCGCCCGCCAAGCCCCGTCCCGCCGAGCATGTTTTGCTCGTTACCAACGAGGCGGTTGCGGCCAACATCAGGCGATACTCGCGCCACTCATGTTTTCACCATCCTTCGCACGCAAACCCCAAAAGCTGAGTGAAGACAAAACCGTCAATAGTGACAAGGTCAGCAACGCTTCATGCAAGGCATGGGTAACCGCCAGCGGATGGCTCTGTGGTACATTCCCCAGATACCACCCTGCGAGCAACGTACCGCACGCCAGCCCGAAACTCAGTGACATTTGCTGCATGGAACTGGCCAACGTACTCGCCATACTGGAATCAGCCTCGCCAATGTCGGCATACGCCATGGCATTCATACCGGAGAATTGCAAAGAACTGAAAAAACCCTGCGCAAACCCCAACAACACAATCCAGATTATCGGCGTCACCGCATGCACGCTGGCGTACAATGCGATAACCACCCCAACCATAACCGTATTGACAATCAGCACGTGCCGAAAACCAAACCGTCGCAATACCCGCACCGACGCCACCTTCATACCCATGGCGCCCAGCGCTATTGGCATCATCATCAGCCCTGACTGCCATGCGGCATAACCCAAACCGACCTGATACAGCAGCGGTAACAGAAAAGGCAATCCACCAACACCCAGGCGGGTCACAAAACCACCTAACACAGAAATTCGAAATGTGCGCACGCGAAACAAATGCAAACGCAACAAAGGAAATGCCTCCCGACGCTCATGCCAGCCATACAAGGCAAGAATGGCTAACGCCAGCAACAGCCAGCCAATCGCCGCCATGAGGCTCATGACATGCTCGCCGAAAATCTCCAGTACCCATGACAGCAACGCCGCTCCGGAACCAAACAATACCAGCCCGCGCAAATCCAGCGGGTGCGACGTTTGTCCGCGATAATCCGGCATATACCATCGGGAAAGCAGCCACGCCACGACACCGACCGGTACATTGATGAAAAATATCACCCGCCAGGACAACCAATGCACAACCAACCCACCGACCACCGGCCCCAGCAAGGGGCCAATCAACGCCGGAACGATGACAAAATTCATCGCCGTCATCAACTCGGAGCGTGCAAAGGTGCGGATAATGGTCAATCGTCCCACCGGCATCATCATGGCCGCCCCTAATCCCTGCAACACCCTTGCCATGACCAGCATGGTCACATTCAGTGACAAACCACACAACACCGATGACAGTGTAAACACTGCCACGGCGCTGCCAAACACACGCTTCGTGCCAAAACGATCCGCCATCCAGCCACTCACCGGGATACAGACAGCAAGGCTTAAAATATAACTAGCCACGACCGCCTTCAGGCTAAGCGGGGCAACATGAAAATCCAGTGCCATGGCGGGAACAGCCGTATTCAAAATAGTCGAATCCAGTTGTTCCATGAAAAATGCGGCCGCCACCACCCATGGCAGCCAGACTTTTACAGCAGGTTTATTCAGCACGTTCCGCCAGCCAGCGTGCCGCATCCAGCGCATAATACGTCAATATCCCATCAGCTCCCGCGCGCTTGAACGCCAACAAAGTCTCCAGCACGCATTTACGCTCATCTATCCAACCCTGCTGTGCAGCAGCCTTCAGCATCGCATACTCACCACTAACTTGATAAACGAACGTCGGCACGCCAAATTTCGTTTTAACACGATACACGATATCCAGATAAGGCAATCCCGGCTTGACCATCACCATGTCAGCCCCCTCACGGATGTCAAGCGCTGTTTCACGCAACGCCTCATCACTGTTGGCCGGATCCATCTGGTAAGTTTCCTTGCCCGCCGCACCAAGCGTCGCCGCAGAACCCACCGCATCACGAAACGGAGCGTAAAAAGCAGAAGCATATTTTGCCGAATACGCCAATATGCGGGTGTGAATCAGTCCATGCTGATCCAATGTCTGTCGAATGGCGCCTACCCGGCCATCCATCATATCAGAAGGCGCCACCACATCGGCTCCCGCCTGCGCATGGCACAACGCCTGGCGTCGCAACACCTCCACGGTTTCATCGTTCAGCACATACCCCCGCGCATCAATCAGTCCGTCCTGACCATGGCTGGTATACGGATCCAATGCCACGTCGCTGATGATCCCCAGTTGTGGCCAGGCCGCCTTGATTGCCCGGATCGCACGCGGCACCAACCCGTCCGGATTGTAAGCTTCGGCGGCATCCGCCGATTTCAGACGGCTATCAATCACCGGAAACAACGCCAGCGCCGGAATACCCAACGCCACACACTGACCGGCATCCTCCAGCAACCGGTCCAGCGTCTTGCGCCACACATTCGGCATGGAAGGCACCGCCTCGCTATGCGCATCGCCATCCAGCACGAAGACTGGATAAATCAGATCGTTCGCTGACAAATCATGTTCGCGCATCATGCGACGGCTGAAATCATCACGACGCATACGACGCATGCGCTGCCCCGGGAACCCTGCTTCACCATCCATATCAAGTCCTTTCGTGTTCTGTCATTCTGTTTCTGCCCTGTCGACACTACCTCAGAAACCTACTACTGAATTTATTTGCTATTTTTAAGTGGCCGCATACATAACTTCAAACCAGCGGCTTTACCGCCAGCTATTGCTGCGACCTGACAGGCAGCAATTTTCTCACGATACCTGACACGACAATACACTGGCAAGATTTTTTCAAACAAAAAAAATCGCAAGGAACTTTTATTTCATACCCCCCTCAAAGCCTGCAGATGGTTGTGTACCATCTCCCGCTTCTCCTCCCTGAGCGGGCGCCCTGGCATCTGGTCAGGGCATTTTGGCCTCGGTTATTCTTCCCCTTTTAACCGAGGTTTTTTGTGCCCGCAAGATTCGTACACGCCGCATTGTCAATCGCATCAGCAGGCGTGTCAGCAAGCGCATCCGGGTTCAACCATGCCGTCAGAACGGCCTCGGCCTCTGCCGCCCCGCTTTTTTTCAAACTGGAGAACAATTGCACACTAAAGTGCGGAGACATCTGCTTGAGCGCCGCCCGAACCTGCCGCAAGGCTATCGCTGCCGCGCTGCGGCTGAGCTTGTCACTTTTGGTCAACAGGCAATGCACCGGCTTGCCAGTGGGCAAAAACCAGTTCAGCATTACCCGATCCAGTTCGGTCAATGGTCGACGGATATCCATGATCAGCACCACCCCTCGCAAGGGAACCCGCGTTTGCAGATAATCCCCCAGCAAACCACGCCAATGGTCTTTGATGGCGCCAGGCACCTTGGCGTACCCATACCCGGGCAAATCGACCAGATAACGGCCATTTCTGAGTACGAAATAGTTGATGTGCTGCGTACGCCCTGGCGTCTTGCTGACAAAAGCCAGTCGGGTCTGATTGGCAAGCGTGTTAATAGCGCTGGATTTACCCGCGTTGGAACGTCCGGCAAAAGCGACTTCTCCCAAACTGTCTGCCGGCAGATCATTTAAGTGGTTCACTGTGACAAAAAATCGGGCGGATTGAGCAAAATTCATGAAAAATGTATCCTGATGTCGTTTCATCACTGGCGTGAAAAATAAAATGCAGCTAGAATATTGGCTTTGGGCATATCTAAAGTAGAGGAGCTAACAATTGAAGAATACCGTATTGAAAAATACCGTGGTGTTTGCAGCACTCGCAACTTTAACCGCATTCTCGCATGCATTTGCAGAGGATAGCATAGCCAAAGGCGATCCTGCCAAGGCTCAACAACTGGTTACGACTGTGTGTGCTGCCTGTCATGGTGCGGATGGCAACAGCACCGCCTCCGACAAGCCAAAACTTGCCGGACAAGGCCAAGCATATCTTTACAAACAGCTTTCCGACTTCAAGTCCGGTAAACGTCAAAACGCCATTATGCAGGGAATCGTGGCCAGCAGCAACCTCACCCCTGACGACATGCAGAATCTCGCCGCTTATTTCGCTTCCCAGACCCCAAAACCTGGCGTCGCCAAAGACAAAGCGCTGGCCGAAGCAGGTCGAAAAGTATTCAAAGGCGGTGATCCAGGCAGCGGCGTACCCGCTTGCGCAGGCTGCCACGGCCCGACCGGCGCTGGCATTCCTGCCGAATTCCCGCGTCTGGCTGGCCAGCACGCTCTGTATGTCTATACGGAATTGAACAACTTCCGCATGGGTCTGCGCACCAATGACGGCGGAAAAATGATGGAAACCATCGCTACCCGCATGACCGATCAAGAGATGAAAGAAGTTGCCGCCTACGTTTCCGGCCTGCAGTAATCGCTCGACCATCGCTTTCGGTGCTCCCGTCAGCGATACTTTGCATCACAACTAACCGGCCAGAAAATGGCCGGTTATGTTTTTTTTCGGTACAATGCCTGAATTCTGTCCCGACCCCATCTCCTATTCCGAGATTTTTGCAGCATGACTCCAAGCACACCGACAAAATCATTGTATGAGCTATTCAGCTCGATGCGATTCGCCATCAGCCTGTTCACATTATTGGCGATTGCTTCCGTTATTGGGACAGTACTGAAACAAAATCAGCCCTATACCGATTACATCATCAAATTTGGCCAATTCTGGTTTACCACTTTTCGCTGGATGGGATTGTTCGACGTCTACCACACAGTATGGTTTGTCAGCATCCTGTTCTTTCTGATACTCTCCACGGGCACCTGCATCTATCGCAATTTGCCCGGCATCTTGCGTGACATGCGCAGTTTCCGTGCAGAAGCCAGCGAACAGTCGCTACGCCACTTCCACCACCAGGCTGAATTTTTCGGCACCATACCCTCCACACACGCGCTGGAACAATACCTGACGCAAAATGGTTATGCCTTTCGTGAGCGCCCACTCAATGGTGGCACCTTGCTGGCTGCCAAACGCGGCAATCTGAATCGACTGGGCTATCTATTCACCCACAGCGCCATCATTTTCATCTGCATTGGCGGCCTCATCGACGGCAACCTTCCCTTGAAGGTTGAACAGGCCATGGGGTTAAAACACATTGAAACCCGTGACATCCCGGAAAGCGAAGTCCCCGCCATCAGTCGTCTGTCCAGCAGCAACCTGTCCTTTCGCGGCAATGTGACGTTACCGGAAAATGATAGCGCCGATGTGGTATTCCTGAATGTCGCTGACGGATATCTGGTACAGGAACTTCCCTTTCGCATCGCCCTGAAAAAATTTCACATCGAACATTACTCTACCGGGCAACCCAAAACCTTTGCCAGTGACGTCGTCCTGCTAGACAAAAAAACCGGCCAGCCTATCTTGTCCCGCACCATCAAAGTCAACCACCCACTCATTTATGATGGTATTGCCATTTATCAATCCAGTTTCGGTGATGGTGGCACGCATCTGGCGCTAAGTGTATGGAATCTCAACGGCCCACAGGCTACCGCCATGCCACTGACCGGCAATATCCACGACAACACCAGCATTCAGGTCAATCAACAAACGTTACGACTGGAATTCAAAGATTTCCATCCTTTCAATATTGAGAGCATCGGCGCGGACACAACACCCACCAACCTGGGTGGCAATGCCGTTGCCGACCATAAAAACCTGCGTAATGCTGGCCCTAGCTTCGAATACAAAATCCGCTTTGCCGACGGGCAAGCGCTTGAATACGACAACTACATGCTTCCCGTCCTGATCGATAACCGCTGGTTCATGGTGACCGGCATGCGTGACATGCCCAACAAGCCCTACCACTACCTGCGCCTGCCGCTAGATCCGCAATCCAGCCTGGATGGCTTCATGCGCCTGCGCGCAGCGCTCATGAATCCGGACATGTACCCACAGATCGCACAAAATTTTGCCCGTAGCGTCTTGCCGGACAGTCAACCTGACGAACAAAAAAAGCTGGAAACCAGCACCATCAAAGAACTCGCCATGTTTGCCCACGGTGGTTACCCCGCCATCTCCGACTTTATCGAACACAACATCCCCGCCAATCAGCGTGATCAGGCGGCGCAGGCCTACCTGAAAATTCTCGAACTCTCCGCCTGGCAGGCCTATACCATGGTAGAAGCGCAGGCACACCAACCCGCACCGGTTCAGAATGATACGACAGGCTGGTTTCTGCGTGACAGCCTGAATGCCATCAATGACATCCAGTTTTATGGCGCCCCCATTTATCTGCAACTTGACCATTTTAATCAGGTACAATCATCCGGTCTGCAATTGACGCGCTCACCTGGTAAAAACCTGGTTTATTTTGGCTCGATGCTTCTGGTATTGGGTGTCTTTACCATGTTTTTTATTCAGGAACGTCGTCTATGGTTGCTGGTCAAACCCGGCGAACTGCTCCTTACCATGTCCAGCAATCGCCAAACCTTCGATTTCGAGAATGAATTTTCACGCCATCGGCAAGCCATTGCCAAACTAATACAGGAAAATTGACATGACCACAGCACACGCATTGTCCCGTCAGAATTTTTTGTCCAGCCTGAGTATTTTCGATTGGTTATACGCCGCACTGTTATGGACCGGCGCGCTTTATGCCTTCACCAAATATGGGCATTACATGGATGTCTATGAAAAAGGGTTTTTATTCGGCGCAGCAGCCGTCTTCTCTGCGCTGGGCTGGTTATGGAAACCCATCCGCGTCCTGCTGTTGACTGTTGCCGGAGTAAGTCTGTTCGGCATCGTTGACTATCAGGGCGACCTTGCGCGCGCCAATCACGCTTTTTTCCTCAAATATCTGCTCGCCAGCCAGTCCGCCATCATGTGGATGAGCACCCTGTTCATCCTTGCTACCCTGACCTATTGGCTGGCGCTAGCCATGCGCTCGCAATTTGCAGAAAAGGTTGGCAGCGCACTGACCTGGAGCGCCGTTGCCATGGGACTCATCGGCCTGATGGTACGCTGGTATGAATCCTACCTCATCAGCCCGGATGTCGGCCATATCCCCATTTCCAATCTGTATGAAGTCTTCATTCTGTTTTCCATCATCACCTCTTTGTTGTATCTGTACTATGAAACCCGTTACAACAACCGCAGCCTCGGCGCCTTTGTGTTACCGCTTATCTCGGCAGCCGTCGGTTTTCTGCTCTGGTATGCCATCGATCGCCACGCGCAAGACATCCAGCCACTGGTTCCAGCCCTGCAATCCTACTGGATGAAACTGCACGTACCCGCCAATTTCATCGGCTATGGTTCCTTCTCGCTCTCCGCCATGGTGGCCGTTGCCTGGCTACTCGCTGACCGTGGCATCCTTGCCTCACGCCTGCCCACGCTGGATGTTCTGGACGACCTGATGTACAAATCCATCGCTGTCGGTTTCGGCTTCTTCACCATCGCAACCATTCTGGGTGCGATGTGGGCAGCAGAAGCCTGGGGCGGCTATTGGTCGTGGGATCCGAAAGAAACCTGGGCACTCATCGTCTGGCTCAATTATGCTGCCTGGCTGCATATCCGCCTGGTCAAGGGTCTGCGTGGCGCGTTTCTGGCGTGGTGGGCAGTCATTGGCTTGTTTGTTACCGTATTTGCCTTCCTGGGCGTCAACATGTTCCTGTCTGGCCTGCATTCCTACGGCACGCTCTAACGCTGCTTTATCCCGCCATGCAACGCCATCCGGCAAGGCCACCAACTTTGCCGGATGCTGCATCAGCCCCGCCAATTCTTTGTCAAGACAGCTTGTCACACTGATCGGCAAAGCGCATAATTGTCCAAATAAAAACAACACCATTCGTTGCCATGTGCGCCATCCGACATCACCTTGCCACGACCGTTGACCCCGCCTGTCAGCAGCGTGTTGTTCAAGCGTTGGAGGAGAGCGAAGCGCGCTACCGGCAGTTTTTTGAAGCCAATGTTGCCGTCAAACTGATCATCGATCCGACAAACGGACTCATCGTCGATGCCAATCGTGCCGCCATCGCATTTTATGGCTACACACGCGAGCAACTGCTCGCGATGCATATCGAAGACATCAATATCCTGCCAAAAGCAGAAATACAGCATGAGATGGCGCTGGCTAAAACCGAACAACGCAAAATTTTTAATTTTCGCCATCGACTGGCCTCCGGCGAGATTCGGGATGTCGAAGTCCATTCCGGCCCGATGACCGTGCAGCACAAAGAGTTGCTGTGTTCCATCATACATGACATCAGCGCGCGCAAGCGTGCTGAAGCGCAGTTACAACTCGCCGCCAAGGTATTTGAGAACAGTCAGGAAGGTATCCTTATCACATCGGCAGACAACCTGATTGTCGACACCAATCCAGCCTTTAGCCGCATTACTGGATATACACGCGCTGAAACGCTGGGGAAAAACCCACGCCTGCTCTCGTCAGGTCATCAGGATGCCGCCTTTTACGCACAAATGTGGCACAGCCTGCACAGTCAGGACGGTTGGCGCGGGGAAATCTGGAATCGCCGCAAAAACGGCGAGGTTTACGCCGAAGTCTTGTCCTTGTCTGCCATTCGTGATGTAAATGGCGCAATCCAGAATTATGTGGCGGTCTTTTCCGATGTCAGCGCATACAAAAAACTGGAAGCCGAATTACAGCACATTGCTTACTATGACACACTGACCGATATCCCTAACCGCCGTTTGCTGACCGACCGTCTGAAACAGGCCATCGCGCGCAGCCAACGTACACAACGCCCGGTCGCCATCTGTTATCTGGATCTGGATGGCTTCAAACAAATCAACGACCAGATGGGGCACAATGCCGGTGATATATTGCTGGTCAATCTGACAACACGACTCAAGAAACTGTTGCGCGATCACGACACCATCGCCCGCATGGGTGGGGATGAGTTTGTCATCCTGCTCACCGAACTCAACCACGCGGAAGAACTGCACCCCATCATTACGCGGATTCTGAAAGCCACCACGCAATCCTTGTACATCAACGAAACGCCCGTTCAGATTTCCGCCAGCATCGGCATCACATTGAGCCCTCCTGACATCCCGGACAGTGATACTTTGCTGCAACATGCTGATCAAGCCATGTACCGTGCCAAAGAAAATGGCAAAAATGGTTACTGGTTATTTAACCCCGATGATGATCAGCGATTGCGTCGCCGCAATGACCGTTTGGAACGCGTTGAGCAAGCGCTGCAACAACATGAATTTGTCTTGTATTACCAACCAAAAATCGACCTCGTCAACCGCGAGTTCATCGGTGTAGAAGCATTGATTCGCTGGCAGCACCCACAGTCCGGACTACTCTCTCCCAGCGCTTTTCTGCCCGACCTGCTAAATCACCCGCTTGATAACACCTTGGGGGAATGGGTCATTCGTGAGGCGCTGACGCAAATGCGTGCCTGGCAACAAGCCGGCTTTACCATTCCAGTCAGCATCAACATTAGCGCTCTCCATTTGCTGCACCCGGATTTTACCGATTATCTCGCTGCGTTATTGAAAGAATTTTCTGATATTCCCCCTTCCCATCTTGAGCTGGAAATTCTGGAAACCGTCGCCCTTACCGATTTGGGCGAAGCAAGTCAGGTTCTGCGCCGCTGCCACGACCTTGGTACTCGGATTTCACTGGATGATTTTGGTACCGGCTATTCTTCGCTGGCATATTTTCGCAACCTGCCTGTTGATACCATCAAGATAGACCGCGGTTTCGTTGCCAACATGCTCAATAGCATCAATGATCTCAACCTGGTAGAAAGCATCATCAAACTGGGACATTCTTTCAATCGTCGGGTCATCGCCGAAGGCATGGAAACGCTGGAACATGGCGCTCTACTCGTACTTACCGGTTGCCGCCTGTGTCAGGGTTATGGCATCGCCTACCCGATGCCCGCCAGCGCCCTGCCAGTTTGGGTAAGCAGCCTGCGTGCCGACAAAAATCAAGGGCTTTCCAACCATGACCTGCCGATGATACTTGCCGCGCAAAGTCACCGGCGCTGGTTCAACCGGATCATTGAAAAAATCAACAATCCCGACCCGACTGACCAGCCAGAATCAGATACCCGACACTGCCTGCTGGGGCGCTGGTATAACTGTCAAGGCAAGTCGCACTATGGCGCGTGGCTGGAATTTCAGGCCATTGCACCCTTACACAAACAGATACACCAAGTTGCCGATGAATTGTTTCATCTGGTAAAACAACACCGTCACGCCGAAGTGCGCGACCAATTGCCCCTATTACAAGACCTGCATATCAAACTGCTCAGCCAATTTGCTGCCCTCATCAAACGCATTGCACAGCAGCCAATTTCTACCGCGCCGGCAATCGACAAAGCAAAAGGGTAGCAATTACTTCGAGAAACGCTGATCTATTCCTCCAGCAAGGTAAGAGGATGACCGCGTCGGCTGTGGTGTGGTTCTCGCTGCAGGTCGTTGCTTTTGTGTTAGAATCAAAAAAGATTGATTAAAGGAGAGCAACATGAGCCTATCAGCCGGTGTTATTCTTTCGGCCGGTTTTTTGATTGTCTCATCAATAACCTTCGCTGCTTTCGCTATTTATATGGCAGCGAAGAATCCCGAAGATTTTTATAAATCCAGGGAGAGTTTTCATCGTCGAAAGGTGAAATGAAAAAATGATTTTTCACCAGCAAGCCAAAGCCCTGACAGATTTTGTTGGGGCTTTTTTTCGCCCAAAATTTATGGGTTGGTGCAAAACCATTTACTGTTGAACTTGTTTCTTGCCTTTTTGGGCGCACTTAAACCCATTTTTTCTCAAATTTTGAGAGAATTTTAGGGTTTTTCTTAATTTCGTGGAGATCGAATGAAAATAAATGATGTGGTAGCAAAAATCATTATCTCCGTAGCTGAGGAGATTAAAAAACTGGCGACTTTTGGTAGTGCAATTGTTGCTTTTTTTATGGATGGATCGTTGTCCTTTAACAAAGGATCAACAATTGTTGTTGTAGCGATCTTCTGGATATTTATTCAGGCGTTGGCTCATGGTATTATGGCCTATGGCTTGGCCTTAACAAAGGAGAACGAAGATGACTGAAGTGTTTGCTTTTTTTGTTCCTCTAACGGTTTTTTCTATCATCGTGTTGTTTGCCGCGCGGTGGTATTATCATAAAGTGCAAAAAGCCAGGAGACACCGGCATTTCTGATGTTTATCCATCCAAAAACCCTTTTCGCCTCACATGATCAAGGTTTTTTCGCCCAAAATTTCCGTTTTCTTTTTCAGTTGTGTTTTTTTGTGCCCGTGGTAATGTTGCTCTAAGGAACAAATTAGCGCTTCCCTAACGACTGCGACTGACGGTTGTTGGTTGATACGACCAGTGATTTTTCCACGCAGCCACCACGGCCAACGGATAAGCAGCCTGCCCCAGCGAACCATTGTAACGCCCAAGTGCGCGAAACAAATCACCATGCTCCTGATCCAGATAAAAACGCAAAATCGTGCACCCATAACGCAAGTTGGTGCGTAAATGAAACAGATCTTGACCCGGTGTGCCGATGAGGTTCACCCAAAAAGGCATCACCTGCATATATCCTCGCGCATCAGCACTGGATAGCGCATATTTATGAAACCCGGATTCCACTTCAATCAAACCCATCACCAATGATGGATCCAGACCGGCGCGCACCGATTCATAGTACACCGTGGATAAAAAATTCATGCGTTGCTCGCTGTCCGGCATGCGGTGAAACAATCTGTCCGACATGAGCAATAACCACGCCTGACTGTCTGCCGAAGCCAGTACTGGTGCATCGGTGACCGGGCTGTCTGATATCGCGGCGCCCAGGCTGGCGCGCACACTATCACTCAAAGGCTCGTACAATTGATGCCCGGCCATGGCCGGTTGTGCCAGCCATGACAACATCAACAACACGATCCCGCTCAGAATGCCACGTGTTCTACCAGCCATGCTTCGCACTCCGCGACAGAAATCCGCCGTGCCTGTTCGTCGGTACGGCGCTGATACTCAATTTCGCCATTCGCCAGCCCGCGCTCACCAATCACCACCCGATGAGCCACCCCGATCAATTCCATATCGGCAAACATGACCCCCGCCCGTTCATCGCGATCATCCAGCAATACGGCTATCCCGCGTTGGGTCAACGCGTCATGTAACCGATCCGCCAGTTCACGTACTGCCGCACTCTTGTGATAAGCCATCGGCACGATCGCCAGTGTATAGGGTGCCATGCTCGGCGGCAAACAAATACCACGCTCATCATGATGTTGCTCAATGGCAGCGGCTACGATACGGGACACGCCAATGCCATAACACCCCATTTCCATATCATGGGTTTTACCCTCGTCGTCCAGAAACTGGCAAGCCATGGCCGATGAATATTTGCGACGCAACTGGAAAATATGACCTACTTCGATACCTCGGCATAACTCCAGTTTTCCAGCGCCATCCGGGCTCGCATCTCCAGCCACCACATTGCGGATATCGGCGATTTCCGGTTCCGGCAAATCGCGGCCAAAGTTAACACCGGTTAAATGGTAACCATCCTCATTGGCTCCGCACACAAAATCACTCATCACAGCAACACTGCGGTCAGCAATCACCCGCACCGACGAACCGGTAGGCAAGCCGACAGGGCCAACCGACCCCGGTGCGCATCCAGTCACCGCGCGTAGCACCGCTTCATCCGCCAATCTGAATTCCTGCCCCAGCACTTTACTCGCTTTGACTTCGTTCAGTTGATGATCCCCACGTAACAACAAAGCTGCCACTGTATCCCCGGCTTGCACAATCAACGTCTTGACCAATTGCGTGGCTGACAGCGCCAGTGCTTGCGCCACGTCGTCAATCGAATGGCTGCCAGGCGTGGCAATTCTCTGCATATCTGCCTGCGGTGCAGGCCGTCCACCCATCGGTGCCAACGCCTCTGCCAATTCAACATTTGCCGCATAATCTGAATCGTGGCAAAACGCAATCGCGTCTTCACCGGAATCTGCCAACACATGGAATTCATGTGAACCAGAGCCGCCAATCGCGCCAGTATCTGCTGCCACAGCCCTGAATCGCAATCCAAGGCGGGTAAAAATACGGTTGTAAGCATCATGCATGCGCTGATAGGTCTGCTCCAGACTGGCAACATCGACATGAAAAGAGTAAGCATCTTTCATAATGAATTCGCGTGCGCGCATCACGCCGAAGCGGGGGCGTATTTCGTCACGAAATTTGGTTTGAATCTGATACAAAGTAAGGGGCAACTGGCGATAACTTTTTACTTCACGACGCACGATATCTGTCACCACCTCTTCATGCGTCGGGCCAAAACAGAACTCCCGGCCATGTCGATCATGAATTTTCAGCATCTGTGGACCAAATTGCGCCCAACGCCCGGTTTCCTGCCACAATTCGGCCGGTTGCACAGCAGGCATAAGAACTTCCAGTGCGCCAGTCGCTTGCATTTCTTCGCGCACGATGGCTTCTACCCGACGCAAAACCCGCAATCCCAATGGCATCCAGGTATACAAACCAGAGCCCAGTCGTTTAATATAGCCTGCTCGCAGCATCAAACGATGACTGACCAGCTCGGCCTCGGCGGGAGCTTCCTTGAGTGTGGATAAAAAACTGTGTGACGTGCGCATATCTTATTCCGCAAACTGAGCAAGGACGTTATTCTATCGCAGTTTCACCACAACACCGTATAGAAAGGACAACATGCGTTTTTTTTCGCGCCGGATTCACAAGGTGCTCTCCAAACGGGACACGGTGGAAATCAGCGAACGCAATGGCATTCGATATTTGCATCTGGGCAACGACACTGTTCAGTCCGCCATGCGCATCAAGGCGCCCAACGATCTGGAATTGACCTATACGCAGGCCATGCTGGGCTTTCTGCCCTGGCTGGAGACCCCGGCAAAAAACGCCCTGATCATCGGTCTGGGTGGCGGGTCGCTGGCGAAATTCCTGTACCATCAGTTTCCAGACATGAATCTCTGCGCCGTGGATATCCACGCAGAAGTCATCCGTGTCGCCTATTCCCATTTCATGTTACCACGCGATGAACGTCTGTGCGTCGTAGAAGCCGATGCTGCCGAATACATCCAGCGCCAGCGTAACCGCGACATCATCCTCCTCGATGGCTTTGATTCCGGGTGTCAAGTGGCGGAACTCGCCAGTGAGACATTTTACCTGCACTGTGCTGAAGCGCTCTCGCCACATGGTGTATTATCCGTCAACCTATGGCGCAGCGACCCGCTGTTTCCGGAATACTGCAAACGCCTGTCGCGCGCCTTCGACCAACCCATCATGATGCTGCCCGCCGAACACAAGGGCAATACCATTGCCTTTGCCTTTCGAAAAGCACCGAGCTTCAACGACAGACAACTCAAGCAGAACGCCATCGCGCTCGAAATCCGTCATCGGCTACCCTTTACCCGTTTTGTTGCCAACATCAGCAGATAGTAATAAAAGTAACCTGATCTTTTCACAAATTCGCGTGATGATCACGCAAAATTTTTGTGGCAGCAGCTTTTACAAAAACATGGTGTATTCACGCACTCAATGAAACAGAAATTTTACACAAAACAAAAAACCCGACAGGAATACCTGAATCTGGTTTATGCCTACTTATGCCTAAAGAAATAAGTTATACTCTCCGGTATAAGTTGGCATAAGCAGGGGAAATTGATGCGCACTACCACAAATCTCACATTCCACCGGCCAATCTTGGCAACCAGTTACTGCGATAGTCTTGAGGGCCATGGTCTTACCGATGGTCGTTCCGGATTATTTTTGGCCGCCCCGAGACGTACAGGGAAAAGCACTTTTTTGCGTGAAGACTTACTTCCTGCAATGTTGCACCGCGGTTGGACCTGCATTTACGTGGACCTTTGGGCCGACAGGTCAAAAGACCCTGCTTGGCTCATTACGAATGCTATAAAAACGAAAATCGGCAGCTTCGCAAACGTTATTTCCAAGATAGCCAAGACAAGCAGACTTGAGAAGATAAATGTATTCGGTGCATTAAGCCTGAATTTTGAGTCCTTGGAATTTCCGAAAGAACTCACACTGACAGACGCTCTTGAAGCGCTGACCGAAGCTGGAAAAGCTCCCGTAGCGATAGTAATTGATGAAGCGCAGCACGCGCTCTCTACCCAAGCCGGAATCGATGCCATGTTTGCGCTAAAGGCTGCTCGGGATCATTTGAATCAAGGAAGTGGTCAACAGAAACTGTTCATCGTTTTGACCGGATCTAATCGGGACAAACTAGCTCACTTGGTGCTGAAACGCACACAGCCATTTTTTGGCTCACAAGTTACGCGATTCCCCTTGCTGGGTAAAGACTTTACAGATGCCTATACGGACTCAGTCAATCCGCAACTCGCTGCCAATAACCAATTTTCTCGCGAGGATGTGTTCGAGGCATTTAAATTAGTTGGGCATCGACCCGAAATGCTCCGCAACATTGTTGCGGAAATAGCGCTTAATTCTGGGGCGGGGCACCTTGGAGAAGATCTTAAAAATGGCGCTGAAGAAATAAAAGAACGAATGTGGGGTGCCATGGAGAGTGAACTTGCCGAACTTTCGGACAGCCAACGCGTAGTTCTTGAGACAATTATCAGCCAGGGCAGAAATTATGTTCCGTTTTCGGAGACTTCAATGCGAACTTACGCAAGCCTTTTGAAACAGAAAAAAGTCTCAATTCCTTCCATCCAAAGCGCCTTGGATGCCTTACGTGAAAAAGGTTTGGTATGGCGCGCGGCTTATGGTGACTATGCACTTGAAGATGAAAGCTTGGCAAATTGGTACAAAGCACGAATGAAGGGGTGATCGCAGCAGTTACCAGAGTCTTCAGGCCGGTGGATATTCAGTCAAGGAGTGTGTGGCATCCCCTCCCTGACCAAACAACCTCCAAAATCTCGCCCTTCAGAGCGAGGTTCGGCGCTACCGGCCTGAAGGTCAGGATTTTAAACCGGCGATGAAAGAGGGTAAAAATCCGTCCGTAAAACAGATGCTTATTTCTTCTTGCGTTTAGCCTCAATCATGTGTTCAATCATCGGCCCCAGAATCAGTTCCATCGCGTAGCCCATTTTACCGCCGGGGACGACCAATGTATTCGAGCGCGACATGAACGAATTGGGAATCATGTTGATGAGGTAAGGAAAATCCACTTCAGACGGTTTGCTGAAATGAACAATGACAAAACTCTCATCCGGTGTCGGAATATCACGACTGATGAACGGATTGGACGTATCGACCGTCGGTACACGCTGAAAATTGACGTCTGTGCGTGAAAATTGTGGTGTAATATGATTCACGTAATCCGGCATGCGGCGCAGAATGGTATCCACAATCACGTCGGCGGAATAGCCGCGCTCAGCGCCGTCACGGTGAATCTTCTGTATCCACTCCAGATTGACGACTGGCACGACACCCACGCCCAAATCGACGTAACGCGCCACATCCACATCACCGTCAACGGCCAGGCCGTGCAAACCTTCATAAAACAGCAGATCGGTATCTGCCGGCACCGGTTCCCACGGCGTAAACTCGCCCGCCACCAATTGTGTGCCTAAACGTTTGTTATGATACGCAGCTTCTTCATCACTATGAATATAATAGCGTTTTTCTCCACCGCCAGTCTCGCCATAGGTTTTAAACAACGCTTCCAGCCGATCGAAGTGGTTGGCATAAGGGCCAAAATGGCTAAAATGTTTGTTACCGGCGGCTTCCGCCGCTTTGACCTGCTCACGAAACTGTATGCGTGTCAGACTGTGGAAACTGTCACCCTCAATCACCGCCGCCTGGATCTGCTCACGGCGAAAAATGTGCTCAAACGCACGTTTGACAGTTGTTGTACCCGCACCGGAAGAGCCGGTCACGGCAATCACAGGGTGTTTTTTGGACATAAACGCTCCACTTGGTAAAAATTTTAATGATCTGTAATTGTAGCACAAGCAGAGCCGCACTGGTTAAGGAACCGCTGATCTATTCCCACATGACCGCGACGGCGGCCTGGCGGGCATCCCATCATACAAAATGGAAAATGACTGGGAAATGACCGGGAAATAACCATGTAAAACTGGCTTTATCGCGCAGATTCCACGATAATTCCAGCTTTGTCGCATACCGTACTTCCGCACATGGACACGCAATACCAACCTCAACACATCGAACCCGCCATCCAGCAGGAATGGGTACAACAAAACGCCTTTCATGCCCGGGAATCCGGCAACCGCCCCAAATATTACTGTCTGTCCATGTTCCCTTATCCCTCCGGCAATCTGCACATGGGACATGTACGCAATTACACTATCGGCGATGCACTGGCCCGTTTTCATCGCTTGCAAGGATTTGAAGTCCTGCAACCCATGGGATGGGATGCTTTTGGCTTGCCGGCAGAAAACGCTGCCATCAAACACCAGCTTGCGCCGGCAGCATGGACATACAACAATATCGACCACATGCGTACGCAACTCAAGCAACTCGGCCTATCCATCGACTGGCAGCGCGAACTCGCCACCTGCCGTCCGGAATATTACCGCTGGGAACAATGGCTATTCACCGAATTATTTAAAAAAGGGCTGATTTACCGTAAATCCGCCACGGTAAACTGGGACCCTGTCGA
>JAJYGL010000179.1 GCA_021790625.1 Pseudomonadota bacterium
AATCATATAATGGGAAACGGCGAATACGTTGCGCGGACACATTGCTGGGCGCCAAATCTGCCTGCCACTGCGGCGTACCCGAATAACCGATAAACCGACACACCCGTTCTAGCTCGCGCTGCGGCTCGGCAATCAACCGGTCAAAAAAAACCGGCAGCACCCTGTCTCGCCCGAAGGCGTCAAACCAGGGTTGCAATTGTTTTGCATATTGGCTGTATGCCACCAGCTCAGGGTAACGGGCTACCGCCTCAACAATAGGCTCGTTGAAAATACCCATGCTCCACTGATGGATATAATGCGACACCAGCCTGTCCACCGGATGGCGCATGACATACACGAACCTGGCATGTGGAACATGCTGGCAAATGCGCGCCACGGCATGCGGGTGCGTCGGAAGTTTGGTGTAATGCGTACTGGCTTCGCCAAGCAAAGCCCCCGCCGGAGCTTGCGCAAACAGATCGAGATACCAGTCCAGCCCGCGTGCAAACTGGTCATCGTCGCTAAAAAAATTGGGCTCTTTCGGTTCACTCATGAAAATACCCGGTTGCTGCACCAATTGTTCCTGCAAGGTAGTCGTGGCCGATTTCATCGCCCCGATAATCATGAAATCCGGTAATCGCTGCATGTTCATTCCCGTGTTTGTATTTTAGGTGCTGTATAGGGCCGCAATGGTGCCAAACAGTTCGTCCAGATATCCAGCCATTGCCATTCCACCGCCGTTTTATCACGATGCCCCAGCCATAAACGCGTTTTGGCAATTGCACGTCCACACCACCACAACAGGTTCGCTACCCAAAGACCGATGATGCCGTAAAACTGATAAAAATAACGTGCCCGTGATTCATAATAATAGCGTGGCACGCGTTTTTTCTGGCTGGCTGATGCCTTGACTGTCGACGTCCCCCCGCGCAAATGCACCACCCGTGCGACCGGATTGTGCACCACCATCCAACCCGCCTGTCGCGCCTTGCGACAAAACGCCACATCTTCAAAGTACATGAAATAGCCTTCATCCAGTAGCCCGACGGCATCCAGCACGTCATGCCGAATCATCACGCAGGCAAAACTGGTCCATTCCGGCCGGGCAATGCCTGTCTGCACCGGCCAGTACACCACAAAACGCTGCAACAGCCGATCGATAATGCCTGTATGTGCGGCGCCCATGAACTCGCTCACCGGGGTATGGAAACGAAAGCAACTCTCCTGCCCACGCCCGTCCGGCCACTCCAGTCGCGGGCTGAACAAACCAGCATCCGGATGATTCCGTGCTGTTTCCAGCAATGTTGCAATGGCGCCGGGTCGCACCAGCGCATCGCTATTGAGCAACAGGTAATAGGTTGCCGACACTGCGCGAATACCGATATTGTTGCCGCTGGCAAACCCGCCATTCGTCGGCGCTGCCAACAATTCGACTTGCTCGTGCGCATCGTGATCGTGCAACCATGCGCCAATAGTCGGTAATGAATCATCGCCCGAACAATTGTCCACCACCACGATCTTCGCATCGATTGACGCAACCTCCGGCAACACGCTTTGCAGACAGCCCACAATCAACTTTGGGGTACGGTAATTTACAATGACGATAGCAAGCATCATGTGTCAATCAATCGCCGAATCCGGATAAAAATATCGCACGCGCAAGGAAATCAACTCCTGTTCAACCCGCGGATCAAACGCATCGGCGCGTTCCCGGATGATTTGCGCCCATGGCAAAGCGTCGGTTTGCGTTTGCAAACGCTTGACCAGATCATCCGTTCTGGAAATTGGCCTGGCAGGCACTCCACCAACGATATCCCCGGGCATGACATCTTTGGTCACCACAGCACCTGCCGCCACGACAGCGTTGGGCCCTATTGTCACGCCGGGCAGTACAATCGCGCCATGCCCAATAAAAACATTGTCTTTAATATCAACTTTGCCAACAGAATCCAGTTTGACATGGTATGCATCATTCAACATCGCTACCACACCATCGTGCCCCGGTATCGCACAATCAGACAAACTGACATTGTTGCCCAAACTCACATAAGGTGGATTGGTCACATTCGCTCCCAGATTGATCCGACAACGCGTGCCGATTGCATGATAACGGCCATGCCGACGCAAAAACTCTGCATATTCCAACCCGCCCGGGTGACATAAACGCACGTAAACCGATCGCAACCGTCCTGTTCGGAATGCAAGATGACGCACAATCTTTTTTAACCAACTGGTCATGGGCACAGCCTTCTCAAAAAATCAGCATTATCTCCAACGGGTCGCCACCTCAAGGAATACCTTGCCTACCACAACACCAAGCAACAATACCGGCAAGGTATACAACTCTCGCCAGAGATGCAACAAATGAAACTTATGCTTAAAATACAACGTGACAGGTATGCTGACAAAATAGCTCGCCACAACGGCCCAGATTGCCCCCGTCAACTGATAATGCCGATACGCCCAAGGCAACAGTAAAAACATGGTGGTGGTCCTTACCGCAATCAGAAAAGTCATATACTTGGGCTTGCCCAGTACGACGAAGCACTGATCGGCAAGGTTATAACGCACAGCAACAAGCAGTAACGCCAGAATTTCCATGATACGACCGGCCTCATGGTAACGCGAGTCATACAGCAAATGGATGATCCACTCGCCCGTCATATAAAAAAACCCGGCAAAAAATAACAATCCCGAATCGAATAACAATCGAAAATGATAATAAACCTGTCTTAATTGCGCTGGTCGCTCCCGTCCGGTTTCACTCAAGGCAGGAAAAGCCGCATTACCGACCAATCGACTCACCATATGCGAAATAGAATTGACCAAAAAGAACGCCACAGTGTAAACGCCCAATTCTTTAGCAGAAATCAGCCCGCCCAATAATAGTCTGTCGCCATTGTTGAACAAAAACCCCACAATAGACGCCATGAAAATCCATTTACCAAAATGTAGAATCTCAAGAACAGCTTCACGTTCTAGGTGCCACTTGTTAGGCTCTCCCGGCACGATATAGTACACAATGATGTTACGAATGATACTACTGCTCACGCCTCCTGCCACCAATGCCCAAATGGTACGGTCCAGCCACACCCAAACCAGCATGACCACCAAACTTCCCAACTGGCTGGACAAATCAATCAGCGTAATCTTGGACTGTTGCAATCTTCGACTGGCAATTGATGTCCATGTTGGCTCAAACGCAGAAAACAAAACAGACAACGTCGATACCGGAATCAAAAATGGCAGCATTGGCGAGGCATAGACTGTGTTTGATGATAACCACCCCTGACGGTCGACAATATACAATCCTACGCTAAATAACACGGAAACCAGCCACAACGACAACCCGCGCAAAATCTGAATCGACCAGACCGTGTTCAAAAACACCGGGTCATCACCACGATGACTTTGAATGATGTTTTCCCGCAACCCCAGATCGGTAAACAACACCAAACCCGCCATGATGGCAGAAACAATCGCCATCACGCCAAACATGGAAGGAAACAACAGCCGCGTGAGAATCAGGTTGCTGCCGAGCCTGAGTGCCTGACTGGTGGCAAAGCCACCCATCGTCCATAATCCGGCATGAACTGCCCGTTTCTTGAGTGTTGTCATACGGTTGAGCAAACGGCCAGCGTACACTTTGCATAAAAAACAAGCGACGCAACGTTCTCCTATAATCCTATCAATAACTATCCGACAGGATTATATTACAACGCTCCAGCCAAATGTAATGAATCCACAGAAAACCGAAGGATAGTTACCAAAGGAAGTATTGATTTCTTCCCCAATAACCCGTGGTGGTCAAACCAAGGAGTCCTCGCAATATTTTGTTTTGCAGAAAAGGCGTTGCGAAAGCATAGCGCAATAAACCACATGCTCACTGGGGCAAAGTCCCAGTGAGCATGTGGTTTATTGCAAAACAGGATCAGGCCTTCTGAATATTGACTGAGCGCAGCGCGAAATTGCCATTCACCAATTGCACGCGCACCACAACCAATCCTTGTGGAATCTGGGCGGTTAATGCACTACTCCATTCCAGCGAATTGTTTCTTGCCAGTGTGACCGTGCCAACCTGTTTGCCATTGACCCAGATAGCCAGCACGGAATCTGTGCCAGCTGTGCCATTAACCGTGATTGAACCGCTAAAAGCAGCGCTTGAATTGGCAGGAGCTGCGACCCACAATCCGGCATTGATGCCGCCGAGAATGGCTTGTCCGTTAACAGTCGTGCTGTAGGCGCCTGCAGTGGCTAACCGTGGCAATGATGCAAACAACATTTCACCCGGCAATACCTGCCCTAATGTCACGGGTGCACGTGTCCGCCCTTTTAATGCCAGTAACGCGTTGTACTTCGGCGTGTTCAGGTTCAGGATGTCCGGCGTGAATTCCCAGTCCGCCGCGCCGGTGAGGGTGTAATACATCAGCAGGTCACCACCATCCTGCGACCAGTAGTTGTGCATGAACTCAGTCATGGTTTCCATGCGTGGGTCGGCATTGATCGCCAATATCTGCGCTGTGGGTAAATAATCCACGCCGTCACCGCCCTCATAGGCAATGCGCTGTAATCCCCAGTTTTTCGCCGCCATGGCGTCGACAGGGAAAGCCGCAGCGGTTCGGCTGTCCGGATAATTGCCCGGTGCAAAATAAGCACCAGGAACCGGCGACATATTGTTAACACCATAATAGGCGGAGCCGCCCGAACCATAAACATAACTGTTCACCGCTCTTGGCGGATTCAGTTGCGCGCCGTATTGATCGAGCCAGGTCAGTTGCGTGAAACCCTCGCCGAAAGTACCGCCCGATCCTTTTTGCGACATCAGGACGGGACGCACCCGCGTCATCATGGCGCTGTCGCCAAACACGGAACGGAACAGGTCGCTCACCTGGGAGATACGGTATGCCGTGTAGCGATAGGCCGTGTAATAAATACTCGTCTGCGGTGCAATGGCATAAATCGGATGCGATGTCGGCAGGCCTTTCACAATATCCATGATCACGTAATAGCACCAGAATCCGCCGGCGGTATTCCAGGTTTCATTGGCGTACTCGACGTACACGTTCAGGTTGCTGTTCAGTGGCGGGTACACCGGATTGCTTTGCGGCGATGTGTACGGGTTGGTTCCATCCGAACCATACAGCAGCGTCTGCGCCATCTTGGTCACAAAATCATCGCTGGCGACAACCGGCACGTTGATCCACAGATCGCGGCCCGTTTCGTTGGCCAATTGAATATGGTGCTCAAGCGCAACAAAGCTTTGGCTTCCGGCCGGCGTCCCGCCCATTGGGCTGCCGTTATGCGCAATGTACGACGGTATGGGTTTCTGGAATGTCAACGGCGTGTTCCTGTCTGCCCAATTGACGAGGGTATTGCCGTTGGTAGCACTCCAGTCCATCGTGCGGATGGCGCTGCCAACCTGCATGGCCTGCACATAATAGCTTGTGAACACCACGCTGCCGTCGGCCGGATACCCCGGCCGATACAGGCGCATATTGGTAAAACCAGACCCGACTGCTGACGTTGGCGTACGTTGAGAGTTTCTGATGCTGATACCGACGTTTGCTCCCGGCGCTGGCCTTGTTACAGTAATGGTAATATCGGCAGTCGTGGTATTTGTTGAGGCGTCATACTGCTGATTGGCGACATACATGGTGTATCCATTATAAACACCGCCAATCGTGCCCTGTCCGTTGAATATCAATTTGTACGTGCCATTAATATGCGCGGCGACGCCCGTGTAAATGACCGTACCGGCATCGCTCAACGGCCAGCCATTTGCATCCACGGGAGCCAGAGTATTCATGTTGGCGGTGCTCCATGGACGCGCATGCTTCATCGCATCGACAAAAGCAAAACTGCCGTCCCAGTCGTTCAATGACCACGTGTTCATGCCGAACTGGTTCAGATTTCCCGTCGCAACCACTGGTGTGGTACCGATCTTACTGGTAACAGCGTTTGTCACGGCAGGCGCTGCGGCAGCACTGCTCACCGGCGCCGGGTTCGATGGAGCAACGGGTTTCATCACCGGAGCCTTCCTGTTGCCGATATTGCAGCCGGCAAGCAGCACGCTGGCTCCGGCAAAACCACCCATCTGCGCGATGCGCTGCAGCAACGCCCTGCGCGTCATGTTCGCAATCTTTTCCATGTCAATCTCCTCAATCCGGTGCCAACAGTTGATATTTGATCTAGATTATTCGACGCATCGATACGTCTATACTTGCTATTCATTCGCACTTGATATGTTCAGGTTTCCGCAATCTGAACACATAATCTACCGCCTCGTTCTGGTTATAGTCCAGAACCCGTATTCCCGCAACCCGAATTAAAATAAAAAAACCATTCGGGTTGAGAAAAACCCAAAACTCGAACACATCATACGCTATTATTAATAACAGAAGCAGTTGTCAAAAAAATTTCATCTTCGCATCAATCGTAATCATCGCTTATCTGTTCTCCGGTCATATCAAACCATTTCAGAACCGTGTCCTCACCCGGTGCCACGAGACACTGGCGCAATGCGCCTTCATCAGCCTTGTTTTGTGATCACTTTTTTAAATGGTCGCCATCTGCTCAACAACAAAGCGTTACTGACCACACTGACGCTGCTCATCGCCATGGCGGCACCAGCAAACGCCGGGTCCAACTTGCCACTGGCAGCCAATGGTATGCCGATCAAATTATAAATAAATGCGAAGAACAGGTTCTGGCGGATTTTTTGCCAGGTTCTGCGCGAAATATCCAGCGCCGCAGGCACCAGCATGACATCCCCTCGCATCAACGTAATCGCTGCGACCTGCATCGCAACGTCGGTACCACTGGCCATCGCCATGCTGACATCGGCTGTCGCCAAAGCTGGCGCATCATTGATGCCGTCTC
>JAJYGL010000210.1 GCA_021790625.1 Pseudomonadota bacterium
GCCGCTTGTTCGGCTCATGCAAAGAAAGCAACGGGAGTCGACAAATGAAATTCCTGCGCAATTTTTGGCACTGGAAGCGCCGTGGTCGCACTTGGTCGCAAGCATGGGATTTGGCCGGGAGGACGATCTGATGGACTACCACGAATCAACGCTGCGGGCGTTTGAAATTAAGC
Source organism: Pseudomonadota bacterium (assembly GCA_021790625.1). Classification (GTDB taxonomy): domain Bacteria; phylum Pseudomonadota; class Gammaproteobacteria; order Burkholderiales; family Sulfuriferulaceae; genus Sulfuriferula. Next base: position 174 of record JAJYGL010000210.1, read on the forward strand.
AGGTTGAAGCTGATCACCAAGCAACCAGCGAATTGAAACTGGCTGAGTTCTGGATCACGCCAGGGCAAGACCTGTACCCGTATCAGGACGTAGACACCTTCCTTGAAGGTCTTTGCGAGTACAGCGGAGACCTGACGCCGATTGTGGATGCTTTCCGTGTTGGCGACTTCGCAGAAGCTGGCCGCCTGATCAACGATGCGCTCCATTCGTATTTTTTAGCAATCGCCATGCAACGGGCGGAAGGATGGGATTTCTCATGAGCGTTACCAAAGTTCGCGCCAGCAGTTGGGCTGGCCTCTTCGACTGCGCGATGAGGTGGGAAGGAATCCACCTGCTGGGGATGAGAAACGTGGTCGGTCGCCGGGCAGCACTTGGCACGGCCATCCACGCCGGAACAGCGGCATTCGACACCGGACGGGTGACCGGTGACACGCTGACCCCTGATGACGCTGCCGGTGTTCTGGTGGACAAGCTGCGTGACCCAGCCAATGAGTTCGACCCGAACAAGGATGACCTCACGGCCAGCGAAGCGGAAGCCACCGGCATTACGTTGCTGACCAAGTATTGCTTGGAAGTCAGCCCGCATTACCAATTCGCAGCGGTGGAAATGGAAACGAAGCCGCTGGATATTGACTGCGGAGGCGGAACGATTGTGCAACTGACCGGCACGATGGACAGGGCGCGTATCCGCAAGGGTGACGGTGGTGTCGGTATTGCCGACATCAAGACCGGCGGCACAGCGGTTCAGAAAGGCGCGGCCAACATCAAAGGTCACTCCCCGCAGATCGGAACCTACGAACTGCTCTTTGAACACACGACCGGCGAACAGATCACCGCGCCCGGAGAAATCATCGGACTGAAAACCAAGGGAAAAGCAGAAACTGGTATCGCCACGATCAACAACGCGCGGCGGTTGATGGTCGGCACCGATACCCAGCCTGGATTGATCGAATTCGCGGCCATCATGTTCCGAACCGGCAATTTCATGCCGAACCCGAAAAGTATGCTGTGCAGCGAGGCGTACTGCCCCCGCTGGAAAGCGTGCATTTTCAAAGACGAGTAATCCCCAACAACCAACCAGGAGAGAAGCATGGCAACAAACATTCAGGACGTTCGTAATCCACAACCCCGCGAGGCAACTATGCCTGCGGTGGCCCCAGGCTTCGGAAGCCTGCAATCTTTCGAGCTGATGCAGCGCGCCGCCAAGCTCCTGTCCAGTTCCACGCTTGTCCCTGCCGCATACCGGGCATGGGATGAAAAGAAGGGTGACAACCCGAACGCTCTGGCCAACTGCGTCGTGTCGCTGAACATGGCGCAGCGAATGGGCGCCGACCCATTGATGGTCATGCAGAACCTCTACATCGTGGAAGGCCGCCCCTCGTGGTCGTCGCAGTGGATCATCGCCGCCATCAACGGCTGCGGACGTTTCTCGCCGTTGCGTTTTGAACTGACTGACTTGGGCACCAAGGAAGTCGAATACGAAGTGACCAAGTGGGTGAACCGCGAGAAGACCACCACCAAGCACAAGGCCGCCGTGCAGAACCTGGAATGCACTGCCTGGGCGATTGAGAAGGAAACCGGCGCGCGCATCGACAGCCCCAAGGTTTCCATCGAAATGGCGGTCAAGGAAGGCTGGTACGGCAAGAGTGGCAGCAAGTGGCAAACGATGCCGGAAGTGATGCTGCGCTACCGCACGGCAAGCTTCTTCGGCAAGCTCTACGCGCCCGAGCTGCTGATGGGCTTGCAGTCGGTGGAAGAAATGCACGACATCATCGACATCAATCCGGACGGAAGTGTTGCCAATGTCACCACAGCAACACCTGAATCATTGCGCCCAGCGCGCGAAATCAACCCTGTCCGCCAATCCCAGGGCGCCCCTGATCCAGAAACCGGCGAGATTGTCGAACCTGTTGTTGATGAATCACCGGTGGAGCAACCCGCATCCGGCTGGACACCATCACCCGAAGAACAGGCCACGATTCACGCGCGCGAAATGGCCGAAGCTGGCCAGCAAGAGCAACCGCAGCGCCGCAGTCGCGCAATGAATTTGGAGTAATCGATATGCGAATTGAACACACCCGGCAAATGTTCGTTGAATTGAACGGTACGGAAATCGACACGATGGCCATGATTGTCAGGCTCGCTATCAAGCAACTTGAATCCGAACCCGTGTTCCAGTGCAAAGGGTCGCCATTGAAGCGCCAGTGCGGGCTTGTCGGACAAGACCTAGTTCAACTTCATGCAGCCCTGTCGCGCCTTGCTGACGAACTTGGTGTGGAGGTGCAACCATGAAACTCACCAAAATCACTGCATCGAACTTCTTGGGCATCCGGTCTGTGGATGTTGATCTGTCCACGCCTGTCACCCTGTTTGCCGGTGCCAATGGTGCCGGTAAATCCAGCCTGCAGGAAGCCGTCCGGATGGCGCTGATCGGAGAATCTGTCCGGGTTGGCCTCAAGAAAGATTACGGCCAGATAGTGAGAGACGGCGAAAAAACCGGATTCGCGGAAGTCTCCACCTTCGCAGACGGCGTTTATTCAATCGTCCTGCCGTCCGGCAAGGGAACCTGCTTGTCGGATAGCCCGGCGTTGCCGTTTGTTCTGGACGCGCCACGCTTCGCAGCCCTGGCTGAAAACGAGCGCCGCGCATTCCTGTTCGGACTGATGGGTCTTTCTGCAAGCGGATCAGCGGTAAAAGAACGGCTGTTGGCAAAGGGGTGCGACGAAAAGAAGATCGAGGCGATCACACCTATCCTGCGCGCCGGATTTGATGCCGCCTGCAAGGAAGCCCAACAGCGGGCGCGGGACAGCAAGACGGAATGGCGCACCATCACCGGCGAAACCTACGGTGACAAGAAAGCCGAAACGTGGGCAGCTGCAAACGCAGTATTCGATCCAGCCGCGATGACCGATTTGCAACAGCGGCTGTCTGCAACTGACGCCGGTCTGGACGCTGCCAACCAGCGTATGGGCGCATTGCAGGCCGACTACAAGCGATTTGTCGAAGCGGCAACAACTCTGGAAGGTCTGCGCGAAAAGGCCGCGCGATATGCCCGCATCGCCGACAAATTGAACCGCGATGAAGCAGAACTCAAGCAGTGGGAGCAGAAAGTTACAGCCCTGAAAGTCTCGGCGCATTCGCAGAATGCTCTGCCGTGCCCTGACTGCGGAACCATGCTTGTCATCAAGGATGGCGTGCTGGCGCACGCCGCGCCGATGGCAAAAGGCACCGACGAAGACATCGCCAGACTGCCGGAATACACCAAAGCCCGCGACCTGCTTGCCCGCGCCGTGGAAAACGGCAAGCGCGATCTGGCCGAAGCGGATACCGCCGCAAAATCGCTGGCCGATCTGGAATCAGTCACCGGCGAAGCGCCAGACGACGCCGAAATCCAGGCAGCACGTAATCATCTGGGCGATCTCAAGGCAGAGCGCAGCCAGATTGCCGCGAAGCTGGCCGAAGTGCAGGACGCCGAACGGAAGGCCAAGCAAGCGGAAGATCGAACCGCCAAAGCACTTGCAGCTCACGAATCGGTGCTGGAGTGGACCGCCATAGCCGACGCGCTGGCGCCTGATGGTATTCCGGGCGAAATGCTGTCCGAAGCAATCCAGCCATTCAATGCGCGCCTGAAATCCGCTTGCCCGCACGAGTGGCCTCTGGTTGAAATTGATGGCGACATGAGCATCCGTTGTGCTCCGGCCGGAGACGGTAAACGGCATTACGCTCTGCTGTCCGAATCTGAAAAGTGGCGTGCTGACGCAATGCTGGCGGAGGCAATTGCGCACCTGTCCGGGCTGAAATTGCTGGTCCTGGACCGCATGGACGTGCTGGACATTCCGGCGCGCGGGCAACTGATTGGCTGGCTGGATGATTTGGCATGCGCGGGAGAACTGGACACCGCGCTGGTATTCGGCACCCTGAAAGGATTGCCAGCCGGTTTGCCGGACACGGTTGCTGCGCACTGGATCAAAGAAGGGGTTGTTGAAAAGATGGAGGTGGCGGCATGATTATCGATCAGCAACACGGTGACAATTGGACGATGGTTCATGGCGATTGCGTGGAAGCGTTGCGCGATGTTCCTGATGCAAGCGTGGATTATTCGATATTTTCGCCGCCATTTTCCAGCCTGTACACATATTCAAACAGCCCACGCGACATGGGTAATTGCCGAACCGATGCGGAATTTTTCGAGCATTTCGGTTATCTGGTCAAAGAATTGCGCCGAGTCATCAAGCCGGGTCATAATGTGAGTTTCCATTGCATGTTGCTGCCAACCAGCAAGGAGCGTGACGGCTACATCGGACTGAAAGACTTTCGCGGCGATCTGATCCGCGCATTTCAGGCTGAGGGATTCATCCATGCCAGCGAAGCGGTGATCTGGAAAGACCCGGTGACGGCCATGCAGCGCACCAAGGCGCTCGGGCTGCTGCACAAGACCGTTCGGACGAACGCATGCATGTCGCGCCAGGGCATCCCGGATTACCTCATCACCATGCGGACGCCCGGCGAGATGGTGGATCGGGTTATTCATGATCCGGCGCAATACCCAGTTGATAAATGGCAGAAAGTAGCCAGCCCGGTCTGGATGGACATCGACCCGAACGATACGCTGCAATTCCGCAGCGCCCGCGAGCACGACGACGAACGCCATATTTGCCCTTTGCAACTGGAAGTGATCCGGCGTGGTATCGACCTCTGGACGAACCCCGGCGATGTTGTCCTGTCTCCCTTCGGCGGGATCGGCTCCGAAGGCTTTGTGTCTCTGGAGATGGGCCGCAAGTTCATCGGGGTTGAGCTCAAGGATTCGTATTTCCGCCAGGCTTGTGCAAATCTTCGGAATGCTACAAAGCAGGGCAATATGTTCGGAGATGTGGCATGAGCTATCAGGACTTCGTGGCGAAGAAGCTGCAACTGGTCGCACCATCCGGGATGGATGTTAACCCGGTTGATGCGGGTTTGTTCGACTATCAGGATGCATTGGCCAGATGGGCATTGAAGCGTGGCCGTGCGGCGATATTCGCTGATACCGGATTGGGGAAGACCCGCATGGAGATTTCATGGGCCGCATCTGTTGCTCGCGAAACTGGCGGCAATGTTCTGCTGCTCGCTCCGCTGGCGGTCGCTGCCCAGACGGTTCAAGAGGCTGCGAGCGTCGGCATATCAATCAAGCTGTGTCGGTCGGATGATGACGTGGATCAAGGATTGTGCATCACGAACTACGACAGGTTGCACCTGTTCAATCCAGCCCGATTTTCTGGTGTTGTGCTGGACGAATCGAGCGTTATCAAACACCACACAGCGAAAACCTTGCAATCTCTGATGGATGCTTTCGGGCCGACGCCATATAAGTTATGCGCTACCGCAACTCCAGCGCCGAACGACTGGACAGAGCTTGGCACGCATGCTGAATTTTTGGGCGTATGCACCAGATCTGAAATGCTGTCGGAATACTTTGTCCATGATGGTGCAGAAACGCAAGTATGGAGGCTGAAAGGCCATGCTCGCGCACAGTTCTGGAAATTCGTAGCATCATGGGGTGCGATGGTTCGCAATCCTTCTGATCTCGGGTTCGACGGTTCGCGCATGGTATTGCCTGCACTGAACATCCACGAACACCTGCTGGAATCGGACATCTCCGAGGCGCAGGACGCGGGGTTCTTGTTCCCTGTGGAGGCCGGTTCGTTGATGGAGCGTCGGGCAGCGCGAAAATCCAGCATGTCGAGGCGCGTTGATGCATGCGCTGCCGAGGTTAATGCGACAGATGAACAATTCCTTGTCTGGTGCGAACTGAATGACGAAGCCGACGCCCTGACTGATGCAATTCCCGGTGCGGTTGAAATTCGCGGATCGGACGATATTGATGCAAAAGAAAAGGCGTTGCTGGACTTTGCCGCAGGCAGAATTCGGGTTCTGGTCACAAAACCAAAAATAGCCGGATGGGGCATGAATTTCCAGTCCTGCGCCCGCATGGCTTTTGTCGGGGTGAACGATTCCTACGAGAGTTATTACCAGTCCGTGCGCCGATGCTGGAGATTTGGTCAGAAGCGCCCCGTGGACGTTCATCTGTATGTCAGTGAGGCGGAAGGCTCTGTTTTGGCAAATCTCAAGCGCAAGGAAACTGAAGCGCAAGAAATGGCACGTCAGCTTTCAGCAGAAACTCGCGGTGCTGTCATGGATGAGATAACCGGAACATCACGCAAGACAAACCAATATCAGGCCACAAAGCGCGTTGCTGCGCCAGCGTGGCTGCAATCGGAGGCCACATGACCCACACACTCGCCCTGTTCGCATCGACGTTTGCCTTGGTATTCGCTCTTGGCATCCAGTCCCAAGCCGTGAATCGCGGTCAGTTCCGGACGGCATTCGTCAACTCGTTTCTGATCGGTACAGGCCAGTTGATTCTGTACAAACTTGCGCCGAACGCCAGCGGGTTGGAGATTGCCGCATTTCTGACTGGCGGGCCGTTCGGGATTGTGACCAGCATGTTTGTTCACCGGCTGATGACGGGTGAAATGAAAGTTGAGTGGAGGATTTCGGAATGAAAATTTGGCAACTTATCGTCATTGCCGTGCTGGTGGTCGCGTTCAACTGGCTGCTGTGGGACATCCTGCAGGAGCCGGTCGGAAA